>JAXHTA010000070.1:0-11686 GCA_034190285.1 Thermodesulfobacteriota bacterium
TCCCACTATCCCCTTTTCCTCCAGGGGCTTTGTGATCTCTGTCTTCGCGCTCCTTTGCTTCTTTGGCTTCTTCTTGCCCGACTTTTTCCCCTCATCAATGGACAGGAGCTGAACAATGGAGATGGGTGCCCCATCTCCTTTTCGGGTATTTTTCTTGACAATTCTGACATATCCCCCCGCCCTGCCAAGATAGCGGTCTTTCAACTCGTCAAACAACCTGTTGGTCACAGACTTCTCTTTGATGTACGCAAGGGCCTGCCGTCTTGCATGAAGGTCACCTCGTTTGGCAAGGGTAATCATTCTTTCGGCCACGGGCCGAAGCGCTTTTGCTTTTGCGTCAGTTGTCTCTATTTGTTCAAACTTCAATAACGACGTCACCATATTCCGCAACAAGGCCCTTCGATGACTTGGGTTGCGTCCTAGTTGCTTGTCCCCCTTCCTATGCCTCATCTATCTGATCCTCTTCCTTTTCATCTTCCTCATCCAGTTTCTCGGCTGGCGGAAAATTGTCCAGCTTCATTCCTAAAGATAGATCCATCTCCTCAAGCATGGACTTGATCTCATTCAGAGATTTTCTCCCGAAATTCTTCGTCTTCAACATCTCAGTCTCTGTCTTTTGAACCAGTTCACCTATCAGCGCGATATTGGCGCTCTTCAGACAATTGGCTGAGCGTACGGATAGTTCGAGTTCCGAAACCGGCCTGAAGAGGTTTTCATTAATCTTCTCTTCTTTTTCTTCTTCTTCCTCCTCCACTGGTTCCGGTTCTTCTTCAAAATTGATAAACGGAGTCATCTGTTCCTTAAGGATCTTGGCTGCATAAGCGACCGCATCTTCAGGGGTAACACTTCCGTCAGTCCAAACCTCCAGAATCAGCTTGTCATAATCGGTAATCTGCCCTACTCTGGCATTCGTGACCACATAGTTGACCTTGCGGATAGGCAAGAATATCGCATCAATCGGAATCACGCCAATTGGCTGATCTTTCAATTGGTTTTTCTCCGCTGGAACATAACCCTTGCCCGTCCTGACAACCATTTCCATATTGAGCTCGGCTCCCTTGTTGAGAGTTCCAATGTGCTTATCAGGATTCAGTATCTCCACCCGGCCATTCGTCTCAATATCGCCCGCCTTCACTACAGCTTCTCCGTTTCGGGATAGGGAGATCACTGTCTCTTCGCAATCTATGGTCTTTAGCCTAATCTCCTTCAGGTTCAATATAATATCCGTAACATCCTCAAGTACTCCCGGAATGGTAGAAAACTCATGCCGTACGCCATCAAACTTAACTGATACAATTGCGGCTCCCTGCAAAGATGACAGCAAAATACGCCTCAACGAATTACCGATCGTGATCCCAAAACCCCTTTCGAGCGGTTCACATGTAAACTTCCCGTAGGAATCACTATAGCTGTCCTGATCGACCTCGATCCGTTTGGGCTTAATTAGTTCCCGCCAGTTCTTGCTTTTTAAATCTGCCAAGAAAAGCCTCCCCATTATGCGCTTAGCTATTTTCTCTTTTTCCGCCCCCAGCGGGTCGATTTCCATTTACCAACGACCTGCCTCCCATCATCTATTTAGCCCCCGAGCGAAAACTGCCATGTCCGCCAATCTCTGCGTAAGATAAAAATTCTAACCCCAAAAATACCTCATAAATAAATGGGTTAAAGCTCTGATCTACCATGACCTTGACAAGAAATCATAGTTTTCACTCAGACACTATTTAGAGTACAACTCTACAATAAGCCGCTCCTGAATAGGCAATGTGAGGGCCTCTCGATTGGGAAGGGCTAATAGTGATCCCCTGAACTTCTCCTTTTCGACCTCGATCCAGTCTGGGATACCTCTCCTGACCACTGTTTCCATCGCTTCCAGAATATGGGGCATTTTGCGGCTTTCTTCTCTTATCTCAACAACATCTCCTATTTTGACGTTGTAGGACGGAATATTGACCTTCCTGTTGTTAACCAGAAAATGACTGTGCCTCACCATTTGCCTTGCCTGCTTCCTAGAAGCGGCGAAACCCATTCTGTAAACGATATTGTCAAGACGGGATTCAAGCAAAATCAAAAGATTTGTGCCCGTAATGCCTTTCAGTCTCTCAGCCCGGTAATAACAACTCCTGAACTGCTTTTCCAAAACTCCATATACTCTTTTGACCTTCTGCTTTTCCCTGAGCTGGACTCTGTAATCCGAGTATTTGCCTTCACGCCTTTGGCCATGTTGTCCAGGCGCATAGGGTCTTCTCTCAAAAGCACACTTGTCGCCGTAACAACGGTCTCCCTTCAAAAACAGTTTTAAGTTCTCCCGCCTGCAAAACCTGCATGACGAACCGATATATCTGGCCAAAATAGCGCCTCCTTAGCTAAGTGGAATCAAATGGCTGGAGTGTATAGAATTATCTCGTCTTAAGTCTTGATGTCTTCTCTTGTATCTTGTCATTCGTCGGTGTCCGGTAGATCTTGGTACCCTATTTTTCCACCTTTTCAGTCATACTCTCCGCCTTTTAGGAGGTCGGCAACCATTGTGAGGTATTGGAGTTACATCCCTGATAACTGTAACAGAAAACCCTTCCACCTGAAGAGCGCGCAGTGCTGCTTCTCTCCCAATGCCGGGCCCATTCACCCGCACTTCGGCCACTCTCATGCCTTGCTCCATGGCCTGCCTGACGGCATTACGGCCCGCCAGTTGGGCAGCAAAAGGGGTGCTCTTCCGTGACCCTTTAAACCCAGCACTCCCTGCACTTGACTGAGCAATAACGTTCCCCTCTGGATCAGTGATTGTCACTATAGTATTGTTAAAAGTGGACTGTATGTGAACAATACCATTGGGAATGTTCTTCTTTTCTTTCTTGGCTCTGCCTCTCTTCTTTGCGGTCTTTGCCATACGCTTCCCTGATACTTATCCTTTTTTCTTTCTCCCCATGACGGCCCTGCGAGGACCCTTTCTCGTCCTGGCGTTCGTACTGGTTCTTTGACCTCTGACTGGGAGCCCTCTTCTGTGCCTTAGACCCCGATACGCGCCCAGATCCATCAACCTCTTTATGTTCATGGATATCTCACGCCTGAGATCGCCTTCAACCTTATACTTCTCATCAATAACTTTTCGAATTCTAGTAATCTGTTCAGACGTAACGTCATCCGATATTGTGTCCCAGTCTACTCCAGCTTCTGTGAGTATTTTCTGGGAAGTACTCCTGCCTATGCCGTAAATATAGGTCAGGGCTATTTCTATCCTCTTTCGCCTGGGTAAATCAATACCTGTGATCCTTGCCAATGGCTAACCCCTCTTCTTTAATAACCTGTCATCGGACATTCATTATTGCGTTCCCAATAAATGCCTCGAAATCTATCGACTATTTGCCACTACTCCATAAAACGGCAAACCCCAAAAGGACCGGCTTATCCCTGGCGCTGCTTATGGCGCGGGTTATCGCAGATCACACGCACAACGCCTTTTCGTCTTATGATTTTACATTTATTACATATCTTCTTGACTGAAGGTCTGACTTTCATATTCCAGGAAGCCTCCGTCTGACCAAAACCCTATCTAACATCCTTTTCCGGCCCAAACCATAAAGAGATAACTCCGGCGCCACAGCACTTCTGGCGCAAAGCTCTCACGATGCCTTTTCATTCTACCGGAGATATGACCTAAGACATGGTGGCCATCGTTGATTTTGCCATAACGTGGTATTCGCGGGAATTCGAGTCACAGGCACTTCACCCTCAATCACCGCCTTTTTGGGCATTTCGTTCTCCACGCCGACTTTCTTATTGCCGTGCCTCAAGCCCGGCAATTCATAAGTAAAAACCCCCTTAAATCCTCACAGGCTGTCTTCGTTTGCCAAAACCCTTTTTCATGAATCCTTCATAGTGCCGTGTCAGCATATGCGACTCAATCTGGTTGCTGGTGTCCATTGCCACACCGACCACGATCAAAAGCGCTGTGCCGCCGAAATAAAAGGGAATATTCAGGTAGGTAATTAGAAATTGCGGTAAAATGCAAATGGCCGAGATGTAAATAGCGCCTGAAAAAGTCAGTCTTGTCAGAACCCGATCAATGAACTCGGCCGTATTTTTACCCGGCCTGATTCCGGGAATAAATCCGCCGGACCTTTTCATATTATCGGCTACATCAACCGGGTTAAAATTAACGGCCGTATAGAAGTAGCAGAAGAAGAAAATGAGAGCCACATAGAACAGACTATACACAATGTGTCCGGGGTTCAAAAGGTTGACAATGTATTGTATCCATGGAAATTGATCCTGGCTCACAAAATTCGCTATAGTTGCTGGAAACATCAGGATGGAAGAGGCAAAAATAGGGGGAATCACGCCAGCCGTATTAACTTTCAGAGGAAGATGTGTGCTCTGCCCGCTGTACATCTTGCGGCCCACCATCCTTTTTGCGTACTGAACCGGTATCCTCCTTTGTCCCCTCTCGACAAAGACAATCACACCAACCACCGCGACCATGAGAGCTACAACTATGGCCATGAAGAAGGCAGTTAATTCACCTGTACCCATCAATCTAAAAGTGTTTCCTACGGCTGCTGGAAAGCGAGCTACAATACCAGCAAAAATGATGAGAGAAATTCCGTTACCGATTCCCCTTTCGGTGATCTGCTCTCCCAGCCACATCAAGAAACAGGTCCCGGCAGTCAGTGTAATCACTGTCAGAAGACGAAACCCCCAGCCGCCAACAGGTACAATCACGGCCCCACCAGGACTGGTCGTGTTCTCAATGCCAACGGCAATTCCAAAACCTTGGATAATACTCAAAATGACCGTACCGTAACGTGTGTACTGAGTGATCTTCTTGCGCCCCTGCTCACCTTCCTTCTTCAATTTTTCAAGATACGGTACCACTACGGTCATTAGTTGAAGTATAATTGAGGCGCTGATATATGGCATTATACCTAGCGCCATTACAGACATTGAACTCAGGGCTCCGCCTGAAAACATATCAAACATTCCGAATAGTGTACCCTGCTTGGAACTGAAAAAGGCAGACAGGGCAGCACTGTCTATCCCTGGTGTCGGGATGTGACACCCCACCCGATAAACAGCGAGCATTAACAGAGTAAAAACAACCTTTTTTCTAAGCTCCGGTATTCTATGAATATTTTGAAAGCTACCAATCATTCCGGAAAACTCTCCATTCAAATGAAGTCAACCTTGCCGCCCACGCCCTCGATTTTTCTCTTCGCTGTCCTGCTCACTTTGTGAACCTTAACAACTACAGGATGATGAATTTCACCATTTCCCAACAACTTAATGCCATGTCTTACTTTCCTTATCAGTCCGGCTTCCTTTAGGGCCTCGGTATCCAGGACGAACTCTGGCCCAAATCGATTCAACTCTCTGACATTAATTATGTTGTAGTCTTTCCTATGGATGTTGGTAAAACCACGCTTAGGCAAACGTCTCTGAAGAGGCATCTGCCCACCCTCGAAGCCAGGCCGCGGCCCGCCTCCGGAACGCGACTTCTGCCCTTTATGCCCCCGGCAAGAAGTCCTTCCGTGTCCGGAACCCGGCCCCCTTCCCACCCTCTTCCTGTTTTTCCTCGAGCCTTGGACGGGTGAAAGATCATGAATTTTCATAGCCATTTGCCTGTAGGAATCAACCTACCTTAACTAGAAATGACACTTTCTTGATCATTCCCCTAATGGCAGGTGTATTCTTTAGCTCCACTGTTCTGTTCAGTTTTGTAAGACCCAATCCAATCAAGGTCTGACGAATCTTCTTGGGCCGGCCTATTCCGCTTTTAACAAGAGTTACCTTAATAGTCTCAGCCATAGCTAATTTCTTCTTAGTGTCACCAATTTAATTCAGCAACTCCTCAACTGATTTCCCTCGGCCCTGGGCAATTTCCTCAGGGCTTCGTAATGACCTCAAACCTTTGATTGTTGCTCTCACTATGTTGTGGGGGTTATGGGACCCAAGACATTTTGTAAGCATATTCTGGATACCCACCGCCTCCAAAACTGCGCGGACTGCCCCGCCAGCAATCAAACCTGTTCCAGCTCCGGCCGGTTTCAAAAGGACACGCCCAGCACCCCACTCGCCGATTACTTCATAAGGAATGGAGGCATTATCAAGACGTACGTTTTTCATATCTCTCTTTGCCTTTTCAATGCCCTTCCTTATGGCCTCGGGTACTTGGTTGGCCTTGCCAAGTCCACTCCCGACCATGCCTTTGCCATCACCAACTACGACGATAGCGCTGAAACTAAATCGTCGGCCACCCTTGACGACCTTAGCCACTCGGTTTATGTGGACTACTTTCTCAATTAATTCAATATCTTCGCCTTCCTTAAACAATACCATCCCCCCTCAGAACTCTAGCCCACCTTGTCGTGCCGCTTCAGCAAGGGCCTTAACACGACCATGGTACAGGAACCCGTTTCGGTCAAAAACGACCCTCTTAATCGCTTGTGCGAGTGCCTGATCGGCTATGGCCGTACCAACCAAAGTGGCTCCCTTCATATTTCCACAGTTCCTTCCCGCCTTCTCACCTTGGCTTTTAGATTTATATAATGAAGAGGCCCCCGCCAAGGTCCTACCTATAGAGTCATCAATGATCTGGGCATAGATATGTCTGGAACTCCTAAAGACACATAAGCGAGGTCGTTCAGATGTTCCACGTATCCTCTTCCGCACCCCTTTCTTCCTTCTTAGTCTTGCCTCTGTCCTAATTGAGGCACCCATATCAGCCACCTCTCTATCCGCTAAATCTCCGTGCTATTTTACGCCAGTTTTGCCGGCCTTTTTCCGAATCATTTCATCTGCATATTTGAGCCCTTTGCCTTTATATGGCTCTGGTTCTCTAAAACTCCGGATTTTGGCGGCAGTCATGCTCAGAAGTTCCTTGTCAATTCCGCTCAAAGTGACCCTCGTCTTTTCTATCTTCGCATCTATCCCATCGGGCAACCGAAAGTTTATTGGGTGGGAATATCCCAGACTGAAAATCGCTTCCCTACCCTTTAATTCCGCCCTGTACCCCACACCGACAATCTCAAGAACTTTTTCAAATCCCTTTGTAACGCCGGTCACCATGTTGTCAATCAGGACCCTGAACAGGCCGTGTATAGCCTTTAGCTCCCTCTTTCCCTCAGACACTGAAAGGAGAATTCTGCCGCCATCAATATCCACATGGACATCAGGATGAATTTCTCGCCTGAGTTCGCCCTTTGGACCTTTGACCGTGAGCTGTCTGTCCACAAGCTTGATCTCAACGCCTCTTGGTATCGGAATAGGCCGTTTGCCTATACGTGACATCAAAAACCTCCGGTAGTTTTGTTCTTCCCGTTACCACACTGAGCAAAGAATCTCTCCACCAACACCTATTTTCCTCGCCTCTCTATCCGTCATAATCCCTTTTGATGTGGAAACAATGTTGACTCCATATCCGTTTAAAACTTTTGGGATATCGTCGGATCCCGCATAGACTCGGCAGCTCGGCTTGCTCAACCTCTTCAGTCCACGAATTACCGAAATCCCCTCCTCGTCATATTTCAAGTAAATTCTTATACGGGTCGGATGACTCTCTGAAATGATCACAAAGTTTCTGACGTAACCTTCCGATTTGAGAACTTTGATCAAATTCATCTTTAGTCTGGAACTGGGGATATCCACCCGCTCATGGGAGGCCTTAAGGGCATTCCTGATTCTTGTCAACATATCAGCAATTGGGTCAGTCATAGTCATCTGTTAGTTCCTCATATCCTCTTTCCCGGTGGCATTTTCTCAAATGATCTTACCAGCTTGACTTGACCACCCCAGGGATTTCACCTCTTGAGGCCAAGGTCCTAAAGCAGATACGACAGATACCGAATTTCCTCATGAAGGCCCTACTCCGTCCGCAAATAGGACATCTGTTGTATTGACGAATTGAGAATTTCTGTTTTCTCCTGGCCTTGACAATAAGAGACTTTCTTGCCAAAATCATCTCCTTTATTAAGTAAACCTCACAAACCTAAGTGCGAAAAGGCATCCCCAAGAGTCTTAACAGATAAAAACCTTCTGCATCGGTCTTAGCCGTCGTCACTATGGAGATATTCAGACCTTTCACCTTGTCTATCTTGTCGTAATCAATCTCTGGAAAAATGATATGTTCCTTGATACCTATGGTACAATTGGCGTGACCGTCAAAGCTTTTATCTGATAGTCCCCTAAAATCCCTTACCCGGGCCAGAGCCACATTAAAAAGCTTGTCAAGGAAATGAAACATCCTGTCACGCCTCAAGGTGACCATGCAACCGATATTCATCCCCTCCCGAAGCTTGAACCCCGCTATGGACCTTTTCGCCTTGGTAACGACGGCCATTTGACCGGCAATCAGAGATAATTCCTTGGTGCCGGAGTCAAGTATCTTGATATTCTGTAAGGCATCTCCCAGGCCCATGTTCAGGACAACTTTTTCCACCTTTGGGACGCCCATAATGTTCTTGTACCCGAACTCTTTGATCATCGCGGGCACCACTTCCGCATAGTATTTTTCTTTCAATCTAGACAATACTACCTCATAAACAGTTTTATAGCCCGGATATACAACTCAGATGGAAAAGAAATACCTGAATGCTGTACAGGTCTCCATCCTTGTGGATTATCAGCCACCTGAAAGCCTTCGCCCGGGATAGTAAAACCTTCAATCGTCCATCGGTTCACCGCACTTCTTGCAAACACGAATCTTCGTGCCGTCCTCGAGCCGGCTCATTCCAATCCTAGTTGCTTCAGTGCACTTGTTGCAGACTATCATGACGTTTGAAATCTGTAACGGCGATTCCTTTTCTATGATTCCTCCCTGGGCGGTCTGTGGGCTAGGTTTAGCATGTTTTTTGACCATGTTGATTTTCTCTACAATTACGCGCCCTTTTTCAGAATCGACCCTCAAGACTGCACCAATCTTGCCCTTTTCTTTTCCGGCGATAACAATGACTTTATCATCTTTCTTAATCTTAGGACGTTTCTTTATCACTTCTCTTGCTCCCACTCAACCGTGTCTTCTTGCAAAGTCAAAGCACCTCCGGGGCTAATGAAATGATTTTCATGAAGTTCTTGGCCCTCAATTCCCTTGCTACCGGCCCAAAAATCCTTGTCCCAATGGGCTCACGTTGTTGGGTAATTAAAACTGCTGAGTTATCATCGAATTTTATGTATGACCCGTCAGGCCTTCGGATCTCTTTAGCCGTCCGGACAATCACTGCTCGAGCGACATCTCCCTTTTTCACCTTGGAGTTGGGCATCGCCTCTTTTACCGATACAACTATGATATCCCCAACACTAGCGTATCGCCTCCTGGACCCCCCCAATACCTTTATACAGGAAAGCAATTTAGCCCCCGAATTATCAGCCACCTTCAATCTCGTCTGAGTCTGTATCATTTCGTTAAATCCGATAACATTTTGCTACTGGTTCATTCAAACGCTTAGCTTTGCTTAGCCTTCTTTACAATATCCAAGACCCGCCATCTCTTAGTCTTGCTGATGGGACGACTTTCAATAATCCTCACCTTGTCACCGATCTGGCACATGTTCCGGGGGTCATGGGCCATGTATTTGGCCCTTCTTCTGAAATACTTTCCGTATGTTCGGTGTTTGGTTAGCCTCTCTACAAGGATCACGGCTGTCTTTTCCATACGGTTGCTAATGACGGCCCCTACCAGCTTTTTTCGCAGTCCGCGTTCTGTCATTCCCACCTCACGTTATCCGCCTGTCCTATAAATTTCCAATTCCCTTAGCACAGTCTTGACACGCGCCAATTCTCTCCTTGTCATCTGAATCATGGCCGTGTTTCTAAGCTGTCCAGTGGCCTTCTGAAACCTCAGATTGAACAATTCTTGGCCCAACTCCTTTGTCTTCTCCCCGAGTTCCTCTTCGGTCAACTCTCTTAACTCCTTTGCCTTCATGAGCCTACGATCTCCTGGCCACAAATCTTGTGGCAAATGGCAGCTTATGACCGGCGAGCCTAAAGGCCTCCCCGGCCAGACTTTCTTGCACGCCCTCTAATTCGTACAGAATCCTGCCGGGCTTTACCACGGCCACCCATCCCTCAGGAGAGCCTTTCCCTTTGCCCATCCTCGATTCTGCGGGTTTCTTGCAGACCGGCTTGTCCGGAAAGACTCGAATCCACATTTTGCCGACGCGTTTAACACGCCTTGTAACGGCTACTCGACCCGCTTCTATCTGCTGCGCGGTCATGAAACCGCATTCCAGTGCCTGCAAACCATAATCTCCAAATTCAAGGCTGCTTCCCCGGAATGCCTTTCCTCTCATCCGGCCCTTTTGTTTCTTGCGATACTTAACCTTCTTGGGGCTCAACATAAGCCATCCCTCAACATTTCTCGCCCTCTTTGATATCTATCAAAAATAATACTCATAAGCCAGACATATTACTGTTTCTTATCTGGTAGGACCTCGCCATTGAATATTATCACCTTCACTCCAATCAGGCCGTATGTTGTGCGGGCCTCAGCAAATCCATAATCTATGTCAGCTCTAATTGTGTGAAGAGGAACTCTTCCTTCACGATACCATTCCCGACGGGCCATCTCGGCCCCACCGAGTCTTCCGCTACAAGTGATCTTAATGCCCTGGACCCCAAACCTCATCGCTGTGTTAACACTCTTTTTCATGACCCGCCTGAAAGCAATTCGTCGAACTAATTGAAGGGCCACGTTTTCGGCAACCAACTGCGCTTCGACCTCAGCCTTTCTAACCTCTTGAATATCAATGACAACTTCTCTGTTGATCTTTCTTTCCAGGTCCGTCTTCAGCTGTTCGATCTCAGCACCCTTTTTACCTATTATGATGCCCGGTCTCGCAGTGTGCATGCGGATTCTGACCTTATTGGCAGCCCTTTCAATCTCTATCTTGGCAACACCCGCCTGGAAAACTCTTTTCTTAAGAAACTTCCTGATTTCGTAATCCTCAAGGACAAAACTGCTGAACTCTTTTCCTGCAAACCATCTCGAATCCCAATTCCTGATGTTTCCCAATCTAAACCCGATCGGATGAACCTTTTGTCCCAATTGGACCTCCTGTATGGTCAAATGGTTGGGTGTTTAGTTTTCGGCTAACACAACAGTTAGATGACTTGTTCTCTTCCTGATTCTAGTGGCACGCCCCTGGGCCCTCGGCCGCCATCTTTTCAGTGTCGGTCCTTCATCAGCATAAATCAGTTTTATATAAAGCGAATCCACATCAACATCCGAATTCTGTTGTGCGTTCGCGACCGCTGAATTGACCAATTTGTGCAAAATCCGAGCCCCCTTCTGAGACGCAAAGGAAAGGATGTTCAATGCTTCCTCTACCTTCTTTCCCCGAACTTGATCCATAATCAACCGAATCTTACGAGGCGAAATTCTAATAAATCTAGCCGCTGCTCTTGATTCCATATTAGCTCTTCAGACTGGTGACAACCGGAATTAATAACTGTTTGTAGTGGCAGGGACAGGTTTTCCTGAGGCAAGCACCCCCATCCCCGGATCTTGTTGGCCTAATTATCATTTCTTCTTGCCTTTCAACCTCGATTTTCTGTCCCCGGAATGCCCATAAAAGGTCCTAGTGGGGGCAAATTCACCCAACTTATGTCCGACCATATGTCAAGAGATGGTGGGGTTCCTGAATGCGATTGAGCCGCTTATCAGCCAGGGCCGTGACCACGTGCGCAAGGGCGTACAGGC
>JAXHTA010000700.1:0-1794 GCA_034190285.1 Thermodesulfobacteriota bacterium
CAATAAAGCGGCTCGGGAGCAGAGACCACCCTGAAGATAAGCCCCCTTCCGGCCAGTTCTTCCAAGACCGGTGCAAGTTTTTCAACTTCAATGCCGGCTCTTTGTGAGATAGTTTTTAAGTCCTCTGGTTTTCCGGAAAGATAGCAGGCAATCTCAGCCTCCTCGGGACTCATAAGGCGTTTGAATATCTCCAGATCTACCTGGCTTTCCGTTTCTCCCGAACGGACGGGCAGGCCATTTAACTTTTCTCTAAATCTTTCGTACACATCCATTTTTTTACTCCTCTTTGTCTTTGAGTTTCAAATAGAGGTGCTGACCAATGAATTTAGCCACATTGTCTTCTTTCGATACGGCATAAAACGGTCCTTTCTTCATATATCTTAAGTGGACCCCAAGTCAAGGACAATTTTCTCCTAAATTTAGGTGCGCTTATTTTTTGCAAAGCTTAACCGTAAAACCGGTTTTGTTTTTCAGCTCCCTGAAACGAGAATACTCTTTGCCGTTGTCAACGATCAATGTCTGCCGCATCTTTGTGGGAACGCGCCAAAATTCCTTGATACTTTGTATTGTGAGCGATTCCGCTTTCTTGTTGTCAAGTTTGGCGGCCAGCAAAAACATAGGGGTCAGGTGCAGAAAAATGATCGGGATAGAGGGAGACCTCACGACTCCCCTCCTCCCACACCACCTTACTATTACCCATAAATCCAGACAAATTCATTGTTGAGATTCTTCTTTGAAGGCTTCAATGTTCACCTCTACAAGTTGTTCAATTAGTTTCCTTAATCGCGCATAATTGGCGATCATTTTGCGCATTCTGGGTAACTGGTCTTTTTTCACATAAACGCTACGTGTTTTCTGTTGGCTATCCTTGAAGTGGTATAGTATTAGTGGACACTCCGAAAAGCATATTATAAAATCTATCTTTTAGGAGGTGCCCATGTCTGAGAAACGAAAGCATTATTCAAAACAATTCAAGATTGATGCGGTTAACCTGGTAACCGAACAAGGTTACAAAACATCGGAAGCCGCACGTAACCTCGGTATCCACCAAAGTTCACTGAGGCGTTGGAAAGACCAGCTTACTAAAGACGGCTCAAAAGCCTTTCCAGGCAAAGGGCATATGAGCCCTGAAAAAGAGGAATTACACCGGCTTCGTAAAGAGAACAAGCGGCTTCGAATGGAAAGGGAAATCTTAAAAAAAGCCGCGGCCTTCTTTGCAAGCGAGTCGAATTAAGATACGACTTTATCCGGCAGCATAAGAAGGCCTATCCCATAACCGTCTTGTGTCGGGTTATGGAGGTTAGCCGGAGTGGATATTACAAGTACCTGAAAACAATGTATGAGAATAAAATAGATCCTGATTTTGAGTTAATTGCCAGGGTTCGTCAAATACATTCCGATACCAGGGGCAACTATGGTTCACGGCGAATGAGCAGTCAACTTAAGGACGAAGGCGGAAATGTCGGCCGATACCGTGCCAGGACCCTGATGAATAAGGCCGGTGTTTTTGTAAAATACCGCAAAAAATTTAAAAGAACCACAGATAGTAATCACAAATTGCCGGTCGCTCCGAATCTGTTGAATCGTCAATTTGAAGCCAAGCGACCCGATACGGTCTGGTGTGCTGATATAACCTATTTATGGACCCTTCAGGGCTGGTTATATCTGGCTGTTGTTATAGACTTGTACTCACGGAAAATAGTGGGTTGGGCTATGAGTAATCGCTTGACGTCCCCACTGGTTAATGAAGCACTGTCGATGGCTTACTGGCGCCGAAAGCCCGAAAAGGGTTTA
>JAXHTA010000701.1:0-1790 GCA_034190285.1 Thermodesulfobacteriota bacterium
AGAAAATCCATTTTTGCCATTTCAAATCCCCCTTTATTATTTAACTCTTAAAACCATTTATTTTAAACCATTCATCCCCGTCCAAAGTATGGGGTATTCTTGTAAAGTATTCATAAATTAATCATTCTTGTTTTGTCTCATCAAGCCCCAATTCCCTTACTGCAAGCTCTTTCAGCTTAAACTTCTGAATCTTCATCTGGGGAGTCAAGGGAAATTCTTCTACAAAGAAGACGTATCTCGGAACTTTTATATCTGCAATCTTATCCTTGCAGAAACCAATTATCTCCTCAGGGGAGGCTTTTTGACCTTTCCTGAGTCGAATGAAGGCGGACCCCACTTCTCCAAGCCTCTTATCAGGTACTCCCAATACTGCAACCTCTTCAACCCTGGGATGTTTTAACAGGAATTCCTCTATTTCCGGAGGAGATACATTAAAGCCGCCAACAATGAACATTTCTTTTACCCTGCCTGTGATTCTTACATAACCATCCGCATTCATCATCCCCAGGTCACCGCTGTGCAGCCATTCCCCCTTTATTGTCTGCGCAGTTAATTCCGGCTTCTTATAATAACCTTTCATAAACTGACTACCGGGATATGTTTCCCTTGTGCAGATCTCACCTTCCCTTCCTATTGGATACTCTTCGCTGGTTACCGGGTCTCGAATCGTCAATTCACAATGGGGCATAGGCAGGCCCACTGTCTTCTCAATATGTTCCGGAGTATCACCCACCGGTACCATGGTGCTTAATCCCGATGCCTCTACCAACCCATATCCCCCCGTTAAATTCCATCCGAGTTTCTCCTTAACCTCACGGATCAGGCTTGCCGGGCAATACGCACCGCCAACAGCAGCGTTCTTCATTGAACTCAGATCGTATTTATCCAGATCAGGATGAGCCAGTATGTCAACTAACATTGTAGGAATAAAGACGGTATGCGTTATCTTTTCCCTATCCAATATTTCCAGTGTTGAGTTTACATCATATCGATCTGTCAACACTGTAGTGGCTCCCTGAAATAGAGTTTGAGAATGGGTTACAAGGCCGATGTTACCGAATAGCGGGAGGCTGACAAGAAAACGATCTCCCTGTTCAAATCGGTCAAGTTCAGCATTGATGCAAATTACACTTATGAAATTTGAATTGGCTATCATGACACCCTTTGGAAAGCCAGTAGTTCCTGAAGTATAAATTATGTGAATGAGGTCATCATTTTGTAATTCAAATTTGATGTCACTATCTGCAATCTTTTTTCCTGACTGAAATGCCTCATCCCATGTAAAGCAACCGTTATTACTATCCCCAAGGCAGATTATGCCTCTCAGAAGGGGAAATCTTGTAAGAGAAGGTATTTTGCTTTTAGCGTTATCAAGTTCAGGGCAAAGTCCCCTTAATATCCCCATAGCATCAATTCGTCCAAAAAATTTATCTTCCATTAAAAGCACTCTGGCATCACTTTGTGAAAGAACATATTCCAGCTCTTCGGCCTTGTAGCGTGTGTTAAGGGGAATCATCACCGCTCCAAGCATGTTAATGCCATAACGACAGACAACCCATTCGGGACGGTTGGACATCCATAATGCTACGTGGTCTTTTGGTCTCACTCCAATATCATATAACCCCTTAGCAAGTTCCGTTGCCTTTCCTAAAAGCTCTCCAAAAGTCATTCGCTGATCTCTAAATACTATAGCCTCCTTTTCTGAATATTTTTTTGCCGCATCCTGAAACAGATTATGCCACGTACCATCTTTCAATTTCAGCCATCTATCACTTACTTCCAATTTTTTT
>JAXHTA010000702.1:0-1789 GCA_034190285.1 Thermodesulfobacteriota bacterium
GTCCGCTTTTACAGGTAAAGGAAAGCAGATGGCAGGGTACAAAGAATATTTCTATGAACAAAGCAAATTCATCCCGATAGACTTCGACAAGCAAATACTGCCAGGGACATTTGAGTACACACTGAGTTATGTTATAGATAACGAGATTGACCTGTGTGCTTTTGAGCAACGTTAAAAGAATGATGAAACAGGTTCTTTGGCTTATGATCCGGCGATTTCAGTGAAGATAGTGCTATATGCCTACTCGCGTGGTATTGTTTCAAGCCGAAAGATTTCCCAGTGCTGCTGTGAGAACATCATGTTCATAAAGGGGGACGTAAAGGGGGACGTTGGTTCCAAAGCGCCTTGACAAACAGGCATTTCCGTAGACCTTATGAGGCCATTAATCAATTCCTCGGTAAAGGACGCATGGCCCCTTAAAATTGCGCTTAACAAGACAATATTAAGCTATTGAATTCATACAAGTATAAAGGATAAAGGAATTGAAACAATTATTTTTAGCCTGGTTGATTAGCATCTTCATAATTTGTGCTCCTGCTTGCTCAAAAAAACAAATAAAATCAGTTGTAGAAGATATCTCACGAGATACTTACGAAAACAATTTGAGAAAGCAGCGTATTGAAAACTTAGGAAATCCAAGTTATGAAGAACAGCCTTCATATGATCAATATCAAAGGGAAAGAAAAGAGATATTACAAGATTCTGGGGTAACGCAAACAACCGCAGAAATAGAAAGACAGGCTGGCAAAAGTCATTAGTATTATTTTCTACTTACATTTTCGACAAAATGAAATATGCAACCAATCTGCTGGTAGGAGCAGCGAAAGCCGACGCGATTTTGGAGGATGTTTTGAATTACGATTTTCACGTCTTAAAATATTCCATGCTATCTCCGGCTGACCCACAGCAGCCCTAATGCAGGATTAGATCGTGCACCAACGGGTAATACGCTTAGAAGCACGTGCAGAGTGACTTGAATGAGTGGTGTTCTGTTATGACGATTCGGGTAGTCAAAGACTACCATGCTGAAGCAAGCGCTTCATTCGATCTAACGGAGATATCTAGGCGGAAGGTATCGTTCGACTATTTACGCGCCTTTGCAGTTGTTCTCGTGCTGTGCCATCACGGTGTCCTTGCCTACACCATATCCGCTTTCATAAATTTTGAGAACCCGATTGCAAACTCCATTCCGGTCGTAAACGAGCAGCGTTGGCCTATATTCGATTTGGTTGTGGCGTATAACGAAATGTTCTTTATGCCGTTGCTCTTTTTTATTTCCGGCATGTTTGTCTGGCAGAGTTTGGCAAGAAAGGGTGTTTGTCAATACATTAAAGGTCGCCTGACAAGGCTCGGCCTTCCCTTTGTCATCGGTGTTGTGTTCCTGATGCCCGTGGCCTACTATCCGGGGCAGCTCCAAGTAGGACTGATTATTGGAGAGCACTCAGGCTATGGAGCATTCTGGCTTGAAATGGTCAGATCCGGCTTTGGGACCGCCGGCCCACTTTGGTTCTTGTGGCTGCTGCTGGCATTCGACTGCCTGGCTGCCCTCCTGTACCGAGTCGTTCCTCTCTCGGGACGTCTCATGAAAAACCGTTGGTCTATCATTCTTGGTAGCCCTGTAAAGTTTTTCCAAGCACTACTTGGTATCTCAATAGCCGTGTACCCTCCTATGGCAATTATTTTCGGACCGTTAAAATGGATTGGAATTGGACCCTTTCATGCACAGGTTGGTAGAATATTGCTCTACCTGGTGTACTTCTTTGCGGGCACTGCGATCGGGGCATACGGC
>JAXHTA010000703.1:0-1782 GCA_034190285.1 Thermodesulfobacteriota bacterium
AACAGATGCCTTTGAAAAAGAAGAGCAGAGCGTGAAGTGTATCTCCCTTGCAAAGCTCTACATCTCGGAAGCGGCCAGAGAGCTTACGGACAATATGATGCATCTTCTCGGTGCATACGGTTACTGCAAGGAATACCCTGTAGAGAAGTTACTTAGAGATGCCCACTGCTTTACTATCGGCGAAGGCACAAGCGAAATACAAAGAGAAATACTGGCAAGAGAGTACGGCATAAAATAAAGGGCAAAGTAGATGCCTTCATGAACGATAAGTCTGGTAGGAGGAAGACATGGCTGAATCTTATAAACATTTAATTTACGAAAAGGGGGAAGAGGGAATCCTGGATTTGACCCTTAATGACCCGAAGACCCTTAACGCCCTCTCATGGAAAAACGAAGATTCCCTTATATGGGAGCTGTTTGATGCAGTGGACAGGGCAGGAGAGGACGATGACGTTAAGGTCATAGTAATAAAGGGCGCTGGAACGGCCTTCAGCTCCGGGCATAATCTACATGAAGTCGGGGTTGTCTACGGTTTCGGCACCAAGAAAGGGGATGAAAACAAAAAGCCCTCACAAAGGACAAGACTGAGTTTTGACAGAAAGGTCTGGTGGGACGGATGGCCTTCGGTATTTTATAGCAAGAAGCCCACGATCGCCCAGGTTCATGGCTATTGCCTCGGCGCGGGATGTTATCTTTCGGTATTCTGCGACATGACCGTAGCCTCTGAGGACGCTGTTTTTGGCTTCCCGGAACATAGATTAGGCGGGGCCATCACCTTCTGGCAGCATATGGTCTTTCTTGTGGGGTACAAGCAGGCCTCGGAGTTGATCTTCACTGGCAACCGCATACCGGCCAAAGAGGCGCTCAGGATCGGCCTCATAAACAAAATGGTCCCAAAGGAAAGGTTGGGCGAGGTCACTCAGAAGCTGGCCAAAGAGGTCACGCTCGTCCCCAAGGACGCCCTGGCCATCGCCAAATCCTTTCAGCACCTGTCCTATGACTCGATGGGTATTACACAAGCGTTTTCTCAAGGGTACTTCGGACACTCCTTTATGACAAATCAAAAATATGACAAGGGAGAATTCATCTTCTTCAGAGAGAGGAGAGATAAGGGGGCGAGAGAGGCTTTCCACGAGAGGGACGCACGATTCGACAAGCTCGAAGAAGAAGTCATCAAGACCTCTGGTGAAGGAGGAGAAAAATGAGCAAGCACGATTTTGAAGATATCATCTATGAAATCAGGGACGGCGCTGCGTGGATTATAATCAACCGGGCTGAGAAGTTCAATGCCTTCAGGACCCAGACCCTTAAGGAGATGTGCAGGGCACTTGAGGCTGCTGACCTCGATAAAGACGTGCGGTCTGTTGTCCTTAGGGGCGCGGGGGAAAAGGCCTTCTCCACTGGCGGAGATGCGGAAGAGGCCGCCAAGGGCGGTTACAACGATCAGATGGACTATTGGCATACATCCATGCATCACTTGCTTAGAGTGATAACGAAGCCCGTAATCGCGGCCGTAAACGGATTCGCCATCGGCGGAGGACATATACTGCATTTTGTCTGTGACCTGTCCATAGCGTCCGAGAATGCCAAATTCGGCCAGGCAGGCCCACGGGTGGGGAGTTTTGATGCCGGCTTTGGCGCAGCCTATCTGACCCGGGTGGGAGGAGAAAAAAAGGCAAGGGAGATATGGTTCCTCTGCAGGACCTATACGGCCCAGGAGGCCCTTGAGATGGGTCTTGTGAATAAGGTCGTACCCCTTGCGGAACTGGACAGCGAAGTAGA
>JAXHTA010000704.1:0-1782 GCA_034190285.1 Thermodesulfobacteriota bacterium
ATTATCGAGATGATGACATAGGTTCCAAACTGGAGTGGCGGCTTTACAAGGTTTTCACTGCGCCCGAAAAGGCGCTATTTGGATTTGACCGTTTCTCCGGCGATTTTAACGGCGATGGTTTTACTGACTTCTTGCTCTTTGACCGTGAACAGGGCGAGTGGATAATTGGCGAGACAGGCGACAATACCATACGCTTTAGGGTATTCTCACGAGCTCCGCAGTTTAAAGAGATCACTCGCTGGCTAACTGGAAATTTTAACGGTGACGGACGAACGGATATCGGTTTCTACTCCAAAACCGACAACAAATTCTGGATTGGCGAGGCTACGCCTGATGGATTCCGTTATCGAATATATAATGAACTGGGGTTCGGAAACAGCCCCGATCCTGACAGGGTAATGACAACGCCCCTGCCTGAGGATGATGTTAAGATCGAACAAACACGGGCAATTATTGCAGACAGCAGCAGAACAGCTATTGTAGATTATAAATACAACAACAATTATTATACAAACAAGGGCGAGATGCCCTTTGCAGGTTATTTCAGCACTGATGGCACGGGCAATCCGGAAGCCGGAGTATTGATTTTTGACAGGAATGATGATAGATTCTATTACTGTAAAGAGGGCAATGAAGAGCTTGAAGATACAGGTATTAGCATCGATATTGAGGATGAGAATATTCAACTGCAAAATGACGGCATGCCGGACAGGTATCGTAACTATGACGGCATTCTATACTATGAGAAGCAGCAATCGTACCAAACCCTTACACATCAATTCAATCTTATCTATGATGACAATGGCTTCAGGATAGATTCTGCAGCCACTTTTGAAGACGGCGATGGAGATGAAAGGATCGTTAATTTTGACATCGAAGAGAGCCTTAGCCTTGTGGATCAGTTTATTGCCAGTGACAGCAATAAATATATGCTCCTTCTTGACGATCAGCGGGAAGGAGGTGCACAGTTCTGCCTGTTTAATGATGCCGGGCTGATGGTAAATCGGTTTAATACTACAGGTTACGATTTTGATCATATTTTCCGAAGCGTCCCAAGCGGTGACAACAGGGCAAATCGTGGTCTATTCAAATTCTTTACAGGTAGATTTACAGCTCTCAGTAATGAACCTGCGCAGATACTGATGCTGGATATGACATTGACAACGCACAGTTGGTATCTTGGAAATCTTAATGGCTCAGAAGGGCACAATGGCCCCTAAGTTTAAAAGTGAATAAAGACTTGGATCGGTGGGAATGTCTTTTGAATAACCATAAACCTCAGCGCCTAAATAATCCAGCCATAATGATAACCAGCTCCCCTTGAAACCCGTATGGCCGGTTATGAATACTTTTTTCCCACGCCAGAACTCTTTTTTCGCTACCAGATTTTCCATGGCGGTTCCCCTGATTCCCACAACTGATCAAGTCTCATTTTATCTCTCAAAGTATCCATCGACTGCCAGAACCCTGTATGCTCAAACGCGGAAAGTTCTCCTTCGCTGGTTAATCTTTGAATCGGTTCTTTTTCCCAAATGGAATTATCCGTTTCTATATAATCTAAAACTTTAGGGGAAAGAACAAAAAAACCGCCATTGATCAAGCCCGTATCAACTGTTGGTTTTTCAACAAAATCAAACACCTTGTCCTGGGACACCCGCATGGATCCAAACCTGCCCGGTGGTCGAACCGCTGTCACCGTGGCCAGTGTTTTCTGTGATTTATGGAATGCGATGAGTTTCGTCAGATTGATGTCGCTCAATCCGTCGCCATAAGTAAAGCAAA
>JAXHTA010000705.1:0-1779 GCA_034190285.1 Thermodesulfobacteriota bacterium
GCTCAAAAGTGGAAATCCAGTCCAGCTCTTCAAAACGTAAAGCCACTAATACTCTTGCTCTATCCTGAACATGCAAGAATCTACGGTGAAGTATGCTCGAAAAGCCCAATAGTTACATAGCGATACGCTTTTTTGCTTCTCAATTCATATCTATTTTGAAAATACTCACTCGGAATTTAGGCGCTCACGCAAATTAGAGCAGAAAGGATCCAACATTTAGCTAAAATACTACTTCAGTGTAAAGAATCGCTCAATTTAGGTTAATATATAACGTTCTTTTGCAATTCAATAATCATGCTATCATTTGAATATCTTGATCTTCAACAATATTCTCACCCCTCTTTACCGCGTATGCAATCCCCGCCTGGCTCATCATTAAGAGCTTAGCCATATGCGCTCCTTCCACTCCCAATTCTCGAACCGCCCAGTAACAGAAAACACTCCTTGCTTCGGACCTGATTCTCTGGCGGCTCTTGGAGTACAATTCCTCGCGCTCAAGCTGATAAAGGTCCAAAACCCGTTGCTCCAGTTTATCAAGATCATAACCAAGGCTTTTCAATTCGTAACGCCGATCCGTTCTCTCATTGGCCTCTGTCAGAATATTCATCACAAAATCACTATTCCCCAGTATCCGCTCATCCCCCTTCATTCGATCTCTTCTTTTTAAGCCCACCTTCCTCGCCTCCGACCAACCACCAAGACTCCTTATCAAACCTCCGCCTACCAACTCCGGACGTCTCCCCTGATCCATCCCTTCCTTTACATAGGCATTATATTCTTTCATCCCTTCAGACTCATTTCTTCCAAAAAATGAAAGGACATACTCCCTGTCCTGCCAGTCGCATTTCCGCCTTCCTCTTAAAACACCGTGACCGCAGTATTTATACCTGTTAAGCTGGTTCATATCTGAGACCAGTTTAGCTCGTAAAGGATTAAGGTGGATGTAACGAACCAGCTCTTTAAGATAGATATCTTCCTGGCAGATGATAGACTTGTAACGGTTTTGAAAAAGATGGCCATGGCGCTTGTGTCTGCGGTTAAAATTAACCACATACCCGGTCAGAAGCCTTCTCATAAATGTCGAAAGGCCCGAATCCCCGGATCGGAATAGAAAATGGGCGTGGTTAGATAAAAATGCCCATGCGTAGCAGCCCGTTTTTAAAGAGGGCACAAGATTGGCAAGGCGATCCATCATATCATCGCGGTCCCTGTTATCGCGAAATATCTCCTTGCGGTCGATACCACGAATAACGGCGTGATGAATAACTCCGGGAGCATCTAATCTTGCAAGTCTTGGCATGATGGGATTCATATTAAACCTGAACCATTTTCTCAACTGAATTCCCTAGGAACGTCCCTCATTCCACATTCCAAGTGGGAAATCATGAGAAATCATTTCGAGAAGTTAAATTAACTTTGACTTTGCATCTACGTCCCTTCCAGGCGTAGCTGATCAATAATGTTAGGCAAAATCTCAATCAGATACAGTGGAAGTGATAGAAGTCTAAGTTGAACTGGTTGATTGCCTTTCATAGTAGTGGCAAGATGCTGCACATTCTGAATACCTGGTTTGTTCAGATCAAACCTCACAACAAGTTTCGCTTTCTTTTGAAAGGTGAATTGATGAAGTGATTTTAGGGAGCCGCTTTTTCCAGCTTTTACCTCGATGGGGAGGATAAGATTACCTTGAGAAATCACATAATCAACTTCTGCATTGGCTGACTTTCCCTCACGCAGCCAGTAACACATTCGTGGCGCCTCATTTTTTTTGCGTGGCCA
>JAXHTA010000706.1:0-1776 GCA_034190285.1 Thermodesulfobacteriota bacterium
AGTGCTGAACTTATGGCCCTTTTTGTGAGGACCCCGGCCATCTCCTTTCTGTATTCCCTGGAACAGCTGCCGATATTGGGAAGGGGTTTTGCCTTATTAAAGGCGGCCTGGCCCACCTCTTCTATGAGGGCATCCGTCACCTTTTTGCCAGCAAGAATGTCACCTGCCTCCGTAACTTCAAGGGGCTTTGAGGCGATGGCCCCGATGACTACACTTGCGGCCTTACATGCACCGTCTTTGGAGTCAAGACAGATATTCGCCGCAACCCCAACCAGTGGAAAGTCTATTGCCTCCCTCCACCTCAGTTTAAGATAGCTGGCGGAACTATGGGGAGCCGGGGCCGGGACAATTACTTCTGTCAGGACTTCAGCCGAATCAAGTGAAATTGGCCTTTTACCGTCACCAGTAAAGACTTCGCCCAGGGGAATCACCCTCTCACCCCCGGGCCCGACAACTTTCACATTTGCACCAAGGGCCATAAGAGTGGGGGCCGTATCACCACTGTATACGGAATAACATTTGTTTGCCTTTCCTTTTGCCGAAGCAAAGAGAAGACAGTTGTCTTTTTCCCCGCCTAACTTGTAACAGACAGGCCTGCCCCTCCTCCATAAACGGGACTGGTTATAATACTTGCATCTCGTATCCAGGCATATGTTTCCACCGATTGTCCCTGAATAACGGTGAAGAATCGCTCCAACATCCCCCGCCGCCTTTGCCAGCACGGGATACGTTTTTTTCACTATGTCGGATGCCTCTATGGAATTCAGAGTGGTTAATACACCTATCCTCAAATCTCCTTTCCCATTCTTGATATAATCAAGGCCTTGGATCTCTTTAATATCAACAAGATATCCGGGCGTTAATATCCTATTTTTCATGTTGACCAGGATATCAGTCCCTCCAGCAATTACCCTTGCATCCCCCTTGTGTTCCGAAAGTACAGAGATTGCTTCGTCTATGGTCTTTGGGGCTATGTACTCAAATCTCGGTAAACTCATGTTGCATCCTCCTTGATCTTTAAGGATCCCCGGGGCTTTTGTCCTTACTTCGCCGCCGCCTCAATTGACTCCACTATCTTGGCATACCCTGTACAACGACAGAGATTGCCGGAGATCGCAGTCCTTATTTCTTTTTCAGAAGGTGAAGGGTTCCTGTTAAGTAAACCCTTCGCCGACATGATCATCCCCGGGCCGCAAAACCCGCACTGAATCCCACCGTGATCTACAAATGACTGCTGAAGAGAATCCAATTTACCGTCTTTGGCCAGACCTTCTATTGTCAGGATATCCTTCCCCTGGGCCGCTACGGCCAGAACAAGACAGGATTGAACAGGCCTGCCGTCCATCAGGACCGTGCATGCCCCACACTCCCCAAGATCACAACCCTCCTTGGTACCGGTCAAGCCAATATCCCCCCTTAGGACCTCAAGCAAGGTGCGATTGGGGGTTATTGCTACCTCATAAGCGTGTCCGTTTACCTTCAGTTCTATAATTTGTCGAATAGGCATGTCTTCTGACCTCCTTTGACTGTCTGATTTGTACCCGTAACAGAGCCTCGCAAGTAGACGCGCTGCACAAGGCTCCCACGAAGATCATTCGTTTCCCTGTTCTTTGGCCTTTAACGCCTTCAATATCCTCTCAGGCGTGGCCGGAAATTCCTTCAGCATAACGCCCGTCGCATTATATATGGCGCTGATAACCGCAGGACCGGCGCTCGTGATGACTCCCATGCCAAGCTCTTTTGCACCAAAGGGACCTTCGCTTACGTCACTCCCTG
>JAXHTA010000707.1:0-1773 GCA_034190285.1 Thermodesulfobacteriota bacterium
GAAGCGGAAAAGGCGCCTGTCGCTTCATGCTTCTCCCCTTGACATATCCGAGCCAATGGATGAACTCTTGTACAAAAAGGTGCAAACGGTTGGCTTTACGTCCGCCACCATATCTACAAACGGAAGCTTCGACTATATCCGCTCGCGCCTGGGTTTGGGAGAAGATGGCCTGGAAGGGATTTATCCCTCCCACTTTGATTTTGAGACCCAGACGGTAATGTATATTCCCAAAGACCTGCCTGTCCCTAGCCAGTCCGGTTTTGTCTCGAAGATCGCTCAGAGAATCACGGACATCCTGAAAAGAACGGATGGTCGGGCACTTGTGCTCTTTACTAGTTTTCACAACATGAACTCAGTTTATCAGATTATAAAGGGCAATATGCCCTATGCTGTTCACAGACAGGGAGATGCACCCCGGTCGGCCCTGTTGGACGCATTCCGACAGGACACCCACTCTGTTCTGCTGGCCACAGGCTCTTTCTGGCAAGGCGTGGATGTGCCGGGTGAGACACTGAGTTGTCTAATTGTGGACAAATTGCCCTTTGAATCCCCCGGCGAACCGCTGGTCGCAGCCAGGATCGCTGCCGTACGTGACAGGGGCGGTAATCCCTTCATAGAGTACCAGGTGCCTTCGGCCATTATTTCGCTGAAGCAGGGACTGGGAAGATTAATAAGGAAGAGTTCCGACAGGGGCGTATTGTCTGTCCTCGACACCAGGATCATGACCAGCAGATACGGCAGGCTCTTTTTGGACAGCCTGCCAGGAATACCGATAAGTCATGACCTGTCGGATATCGAAAGGTTCTTTGGACTAGACCATTCCGGCTCTTTGAAATAACCGTTAAAGGATCTGAGATGCCCCGTTTTGTTTGAAAAGGAAAAGGAGAAAAAGGATGCCCGTAGAACCTTGGAGAATCATCTCCAGCAAACATGACAACTCGTATCGCGTCTTCAGCCTTCGGACAGACAGGGCGTGCTCCCCGCGCACCGGCCAGGAGCACGATTTTTTCGTTTTGGATTCTTCGTCGTGGGTCAACATCATCCCCCTAACACCCCAAAATGAGGTCATTATGGTCCGACAGTACCGACACGGCATACGGAATGTGACACTTGAGATCCCCGGGGGAATTGTGGAAAGCCTTGACACCCCTGAAGAAGCGGCAGAGAGGGAGTTGTACGAAGAAACCGGATATCGGGGCACCGAGATGATCCCTTTAGGAGGCGTACATCCCAACCCGGCGATTCAAAGCAATCTGTGTTACACCTTTCTTGCGAAAGATGTGTTTCTTGCCGGAGAGCAAGAACAGGATGAAAAGGAGGACATCGAGGTTCTCGTACGGCCGCTTGGTGAAATCCCCAGCCTTATTCGAGATGGAGAAATAACCCATGCCCTGGTGCTTGTGGCGTTCTACAGGTTTTATATGGAATATCAGTTTGGATAACACCCTTGCCCTTTGAAACAAACGTAAGCTGGTCAAAGCGTCTTATCTTCAAAAGGCTGAATTCTTACCATTTGATAAATATTTGTTTTGGCATGAATCGCAACAAGAAGGAGCAAATGATGATTGATCGGATCTGGAAACAAGGGGCAGGAAGAATTATGTCTTTACTGGCGGTTGAGCTGCTTATTCTTAATACCTTCCTCCCTGTCGGGGCCTGGGGGTTCGGCAACTATATCCGGGTTATCGCGTATAATGCCGGCGGCATGGGCAGGGGAGGAAGGTATTAAGAATAAGCAGCTCAACCGCCAGTAAAGACATAATTCTTCCTGCC
>JAXHTA010000708.1:0-1769 GCA_034190285.1 Thermodesulfobacteriota bacterium
TTTTTCTGTCCGTATTGCGTAATGATAATAACTCATTACCTCCTATTTGATCTAAAAGCTTGCCTGATTTTGGACGGAATTTTTCCTTTATATGTTCTTCTCTTGTATGCCATAATAATATATTCCTTTTAAAACTGTATTTAATACTATAATATCATGTTCTATAATATCATGTTATAGAGAAAATATATAGCGTTAATATACAAACTTTTTTCTGTATGATAACTTCGTTCGGCGATAAAGACATATACCAATGAGAATATTCAGCATCAAAGAAGACGGCAAATTTGAAGAGTTCTCGCAGACCCATTTCCATGTCGAACATGAGGAATCGGTATTGGAAAATTGGCTCGAAAACAACTCCGATGACATTCTTGAAGACGGTAAACTTCTAATTATTGGTCGGCAGGTCACAACAAATCTTGGGAGCATAATCGATCTTCTTGGAATTGATAGAGAAGGAAATACTGTCGTTATCGAGCTAAAAAGGGACAGAACACCCCGTGATACTTTGGCCCAAGCTTTGGAATATGCTTCGTTTGTTGAGGAACTTGACACTGATCAGCTCGAAGAAATCCTTCAGCGATATGTAAGTGATGAAGCACTGAATCTAGCCAGCTATCACCGGAATTATTTTGAACTTGCTTCGGATGAAGCGGTTTCCTTCAACAAGGAACAACGAATTGTCCTTGTCGGGCAGCGTGTCACTGGTGAAATTCGGCAAACGGCATCTTTCCTGCGCAGAAAAGGCATGAGAGTTACATGTCTTGAGTTTTCCTATTTTCAAGCGAATGGCGGCAAACATCTTCTTTCCTACGATATCGTGGTTGGAAAAGAACCAACAAAAATAAAACAAATAACATCGGGGGCTTTGCCTATTGTCTCGCAAGATTCATTTATGGAGTCTTTGGACAAGAATGGCAAAGAGGTTTTTGGTCAAATCCTCAAGCTCGCGGCAGAGAAGTCATTCCCAATCCACTGGGGAACAAAAGGCTTCTCAATGAATGTAGATAAAAAAGGAGTGCATGTTGCCATTTGCTATGGCTATCCACCAAAAGCGGTATTCAAACAATCGGTCTACACGGCTCTTATCGGCAGAGGCGGACTCCTGAGTAAATTGGACGTCCCAGAATCTGGAATGAATCAACTCTGGCAAGAGGCGCAGTCAACAGGTCTCTTTCAACCGGCAGGCAGAGAACTCAAGGCTTTGATAAACCGAAAATTAAATAGCACAGAAATTCAAACTCTTATTGGCTGGCTGGAGAAGGTAGTAATAGCCATTGAAAGCCATGAATTAAAATGAACGGCGACGCCGAACCAGGCGGTTCACTTGACGCCGTGAACGTTGGCGGCGCTGACGCGGCAAGGCTCGGTGGCGGCGCAAGTGACCTTGAACGTTGAGCCTGTAGGAAAAGCCTATTTTTAAGGTTTTTTAAAAAGCAGTATTCAATAAAAACAGTAGTTTACAAAGTCCACAATTGTTAATTTATGACTTTTTCTACAGACTCGTTAGAGTTCAAGAAAGGAGATTCTCATGAAGGTATTGGTCGTTTACTACTCGATGTATGGACACGTCTACAAGTTGGCAGAAGCAGCCGCCGAAGGAGCACGGTCGGTAGAGAATGTGGAAGCGGCACTGCGTAGGGTTCCAGAAACTCTACCTGAAAGCGTTTTGGAAAAGATGGGTGCGATTGAGACGCAAAAGCTGCAGACACATGTACCGTTATGCTCTGTAGATGAACTGGGAGAAGCTGATGCAATCATTTTTG
>JAXHTA010000709.1:0-1764 GCA_034190285.1 Thermodesulfobacteriota bacterium
CAGGAAGTTAACAACAAAGGGTTTGACAATCTCTGGCTGAGGGGTGGGTTCCCGGATGGCGGAATCCTTAAAAAAAGCCAGTTTCCAGTCTGGCAGGTCAACTATCTGTCTCTGCTTGCTATGCGTGATTTGCCTCTGTGGGGCATGCCTTGCACTCCGCAGGTGACTCAAAGACTGTTTAAAATGCTTGCGGTCGGCAGCGGCACCATATGGAATGCAAGTCAGATTGGAAAAAGTATGGGACTGTCTTATCATACTGTGAATTCATATCTTGATTATCTGGAACATGCCTATCTCATAAGAAAACTTCCTCCGTATTTTACAAATGCCAAAAAGAGGTTGGTAAAAAGCCCGAAAGTGTACTGGAGAGATACCGGTTTGCTGCATTCTCTTATGGGGGTCCGAAATTATAATGAATTAATTGAACAACCCTGGGTTGGCTTAAGTTGGGAGGGCTGGATTATTGAGCAGATACTAATCTTTTTAAAAACAAATGATATCAGTCATGATGCTTTTTATTTCCGAACTGCTGACGGGTATGAACTGGATCTTGTTTTGAAGATTAAAAGCCAGTTGTGGGCTTTTGAGATCAAGCTTACTGCTTCGCCTGTAAAAGATGATCTTGAACGACTGAAAAAAGCATCTTCAATGATCAATGCAGATAAAACCGTTTTGATATCGAGGACAAAAAAGGAAATTGCAGGTTCAGGCATCGTTTCTACAAACTTGAAAGGGGCTTTGAACCTGCTTAAATAAGAATATAGTGACTCATGGTTCCGCCTGCGAAGCCACGCAAGATTTACCCATTTCGATTCGCTACAGCGACCATTTAACAGGAGAGATTGGGTTTGAGGTAAAGGAGAGGCGAGCCGTCTACGGCAAAAAGACTGAGAAGCAGAGGACAGGAAGTAAAAGGGCATAGATCTTTTCGGTACTGAGTTCGAAAAATTGAGATCACAAATTAGTTATTTCAAAAAAAGTAGCTGGCGATATACTTTAATAAGCAGGATGCAAGCCCTAAAAGGCGTCAAGAAGCCGGTGCGACAATAACGATGGTCCATCATCGTATTGAAAAGGAAATAATGCAAAATAAACGGGTTAAGGGCAGGCTGAAAAAGATAAAGAAGTCAATATTGAATGTTTAAGATGCGACCCTTCATCTACTTCTAAAACATAATTCAACATTTCGAAGGGAAAGGAAAATCCCATGAAAACTTACGACCGCTATACGGACACAGGCGGCACCCTGCTGGCGGATGGAAAGAAATTAAGCAAAGACAGTTCTCTGGTAAACGCTATCGGTGCAATGGACGAAGCGAATTCTTTTCTGGGCCTCATTTACGCCATGCTTACGGATGAGGATCTGAGAACCATGATCGATGCGATTCAGCGCAATTTATGCCGGATCAACTCTGTTTTGGGAAACGCCGGGGTTGCGTTTGAAAAATCGCGGGTTCTTGCACTGGAAGAAATGATTCAAAAGCTTGAAACGGATCTTCCCCCTTTGAGCAACTTTATTTTGTCCGGTTCCGGGATGCTTTCCGCCCACATCCAGTTTGCCAGATCCCTGGTGCGAACCGCCGAACGCCAGGTCAGATCTTTGCAGTTGGCCAATGATAACATACTGCCGTTTTTGAACCGACTCTCCGATGTGTTGTTTTTAATAGCACGTACAACTGATAAACGGAGTAAACAATCCGAAAGGTTGTGGCAGGGGGAATAATCTGTTTTGTGTACGTTCTGCACGAACGTCCCGTTATTGCG
>JAXHTA010000071.1:0-11669 GCA_034190285.1 Thermodesulfobacteriota bacterium
AAACAGTTCTCTGGTCAATCAAACTTGAGACATTTGTTTGTTCGAAAAAACCTTTAACCACATTAGGATTAAATGTTATTTTACCTTTCTGGGGCGAAAAAGCTTCGGCAAAGAGTTTCAGAAGTGTTGTCTTCCCTTTGCCATTTTTTCCAACCACACAAATACACTCACCACAGCCAATGTTTATAGAAAACTTATTGATTAGATACTTTTGAAGATCATTCGTATTAGCATCATAAGAGAAGCATATGTTGCTTACGTTCATCATCTGTTTTCCAGGAAATGACTTACTCCTTAACGAAAAGTCGAGTGTCTTAATCTTCTCGAGCTTCTCTTTCTTCTCCATTTTTGATAATGTTTTTATCCTTGATTGAACCAGATTCGCAAGCCTCGCTTTAGCCCTAAAGCGGGTAATAAACTGTTCGATTTCTTTTCTGCGTTTTTCATCATTTACACGGGTCTTTTCATATATCTCTTCATCCTGAGCGAGTTGTCCATAATATTTTTCCGTTGTCCCAGGTATCTTTCTCATCTTTTTTCGATGAATCCCCAAAACATGGGTGACAACTTTGTCCATGAATGTTCGATCATGCGTAATTAGCATTAATTCATGGGGCCATTTCAATAAGAACTGTTCTATCCAACGAATTGACGTAATATCCAAATAGTTGGTCGGTTCATCTAAAAGCAACAAATCCGGTTCGGCAACTAGCTCTTTGGCTAAATTTAAACGAACCTGGTACCCCCCGGAAAATTCGTTAGGATGACGCTGCATATCCGCATCAGAAAAACCTAGTCCAGAGAGGATTTTTCCGACCTTCCAGAAATGATTCTTCTCTGTTGCAGGAAGCCTGGTCATACCTTCTTCCATTATGGTCTCTTTACTGAATCTAAGCTGTTGCTTAACATATCCAATCTGATAGTTCTTTGGCACCACAATATTGCCGTAGCTGGGCTTTTCTTCTCCGCAAATCATCCGAAAAAGCGTTGTCTTTCCATAACCATTTCTGCCAACAAGCCCCACACGCTCTCCTTTGTTAATGCTAAAACTTGCCTCATCAAAAAGGATATGATCCGCAAAGCTCTTATGTAAGTTATCTGCTCGTATCAATTTCTCTACCTTTTCATGTGTCGCCTCTTTACATGAGGCATTGATGCTTAATATGCCCCGCATAAACGAGTATATTATGTCTCTTGGCTCTAGGCATATCAATATTGAAATCGTCCATAATTTATATCAAAAAAGATGGTTTACTCCCCTATCAAAGGCCAAAATCAAGGAAGTCCACAACAACTTAAACTAGTTGTCGCAGCCGGATCCCGAACGCTCATTAGACCGATTTTACCACAAATTCTGCATTACTTTAACTTGTTTTCCTACCAGCGTGCCCTTTGCATCTTCTATATTTAACCAATCAAAGCTTCGACCACCATCCTACCGGCAGTGTAGAGGCCTTTGCTCCCTTGGATGTGCAGATGGTGAAAACTAGGCAACAGCGGCAACTTTTCAAGGAACTTGTAAGCCGGTATCATTACCTGGGATACGCAATGCCCTACGGGGCGCGGCTCCAGTATATAGTCTATGTGACCAGGCCACAGCGGGAAGTAGTCGCGTGTGTGCAGCCTTCGAGCCCGGCCTGGCGAATTAAGGTCCGGGACCAATGGATCGGCCGGGACGATACTACACGAAAGAATCGATTGCAGCACGTGGTCAACAACAGTCGACTGCTGGTGGTGGCGCGTATCCGCAACCTGGCCAGCATGATGCTGTCTTGTGTCCTGCAGCAACTGGGGACAGACTAATATCAACGCTACGGTCTGGAGCCCCGGCTGGCGGAGACACTGGTGGACCGTCAACGGTTTTATGGGGGGTGTCATCGTGCGGCCAACTGGATTGTACTGGGAGAGACCAGCGGCCGGGGGCGCATGGACCGTGGACACCAACGCCATGGTGCTCATGTCAAAACCGTGATGGTTTATCCCCTGGTGAAAAATCCGGTAGGCAGACTCAGCAATCGGAGGTAAGGAACCATGAATGCATTGGCCGCACCGTCGCCTTTCGAGAAATCCTATGAGCAGGCGCGAGACAACTGTGAGCCTATCGTGGGATACCTTGATTCCGAGGAGCCCTCTTCTATGACCCACAGTGAACTTGAAAAGAATGGCCGGGAGTTGATGCGGATCATCTCGCAGAAGCACCTGAAGATCCGCACCCTTATTACGTTCATATTGTTGTAGGAGACTTTCCTTTAGTCCCAACCAAAAAGATCACTTTTCATATTCTCTGCGATCAACATGAACCAATGAATAGACAACTGGGATAAGTACCAACGTGATAAGCGTCGATCCGGTCAAGCCTCCGATAACCGTCCGTGCCAGTGGTGCCTGGGCATCAGATCCTTCGCCGATGCCCAGCGCCAGTGGCATCAGTCCAAGGATAGTAGTCAGTGTCGTCATCAGAATCGGGCGCAATCTGCGACGACCGGCTTCTGTTAGGGCCTCGCGTGTGCCCATTCCACTCTGAAACAATCGATCAGCCTGGTCTACCAGCAGAATAGCGTTATTGACCACGATCCCCCCCAACATAATGCAACCGATGTAGGACTGGACATTCAGAGTCGTTTTCGTAAAAAACAACGTCACAAGCACTCCTGCCGCTGCCAAAGGGACGGAAAACATGACGACCAACGGATCCCGCAACGATTCATATTGACAGGCCAGCACCATATATACGAGGACCAGTGCCAGCCCGAGCGAGATAATCAATTCCATGGAGGCCTTTTGCTGCTCTTCGAAATTGCCTGCGATCGTCAGATCATAGCCGACGGGGCGTGGAATTTGATCCAGCAGCGCCTGCACGTCATGGGCCACAGAACCCAGATCTCGCCCAGCAACATTGGCACGGACCGTCGCACTCCGCTGCTGGTCCTTACGGTCAATCAGAACCGGTCCGCGACTCGGCTCGGATGTAACAACGTTGCGCAACGCCACCTTCTCACCGGAGGCGGTTGTCAGCTTAAGGTCTAGAATTTCGTCCAGGGAGCGCTTTTCGGCATCCTTGAGCTTCACCAGAATGCGATAGGAATTGGCCCCCGTTCTGTATTCTCCGGCCCTGGAACCGGCAACTGCGGTTTGCAGGAGCTGAATGACGTCTCGAACGCTCAGGCCTAGATCGGCGGCCTTGTCGCGGTTTACACGAATTTCATGCTGGGGTATACCAGCCTCAAGACTGGTCTGAATGTCCGTAATCCCCGGCACATCCACAATCAACTTCTGAACACTCCCAGCCAGAGCGTCGAGTCTGCCAAGCTCGTAGCCGCGAATCTCTACGGTCAACCCCTCGTCACCACCCAGGAGTCGTTCCAGTAAGAACTGACTCTGAGGTGCCCGCACACGGATCTCCATACCGGGGACACGGCCGCTTAAACGGCGCCGCAGGTCTTGGGCGATTGCTGCATTGGAGCGTTCACGTTGGGAGGCCGGCAGAAGGGACATGCTTATTTCACCTTCTGCGCCCGCATCCGCCCGCCAGCCTGAAGCGCCGATAGTAACCACCGAGGCCACTGCCTCGGGTACGGACGGCTGAACGATCGCCTCCATAAGGCGGGTCTGTGCATCTACCAGATCAAGCCGTGTGCCGATTTCCATCTTACCGGTCACGCTAACCTCGCCCTCATCACTGGGTGGGAGAAATTCGCTACCGATCAGGGGGAAAAGCAGCAGACTCGCACCGAGCACGGTAGCAGCCGCAAATATGGTTAGCAAACGATGGCCCAAGGCCCAACGCAACAAATGCTGGTATGCATTTCCAATATTCGATAAGGCGACAGCGGCTGCGGCATACCAGCGGTTCGTTTGGCAGGATGGTTCCTTAAGTCCGTGACGACCTGATTTCAGGAGCCGCGATGCCAGCATGGGTACCAGACTCAGCGACACCGTCAGCGAACACATCAGGGCAAAGATGATCACGTATGCCAGTTCCTTAAAAAGGATACCTGAAACGCCACGTACGAAAACCAACGGCAGAAAAATTACCAGCGTAGTTATGGTGCTGGCGACGATTGCTGGGCCGACCTCCAGGGCACCGGCCACCGATGCTTCCTCGGGGGCTTCGTCGTACTCATTTCGGTGGCGGAAGATGTTTTCGAGCACGACAATAGAACTATCCACCATCATTCCCACGCCCAGGGCCAGCCCGCCCAGAGTCATCAAATTGAGAGTAAATCCCCCTAAGAAGATCAACGCAAACGTAATCACGATGGAAATTGGTATCGACAGAAAAATCACCAGTGTGCTTCGGATATTGCCCAGGAAAAGCAGCAAAACTACAATGGCAAGCCCACCCCCGTAGAGTACCGAACGGGCAACATTGGCGATTGATCGCTCGATAAAATTGCCCTGGTTAATAACCGGGACAACGTTGAGCTGAGGAAAGGCTTGGTTGACCGCTTTAATTTCAGATAGGACGCGCTGAGACACCTCGACCGTATTGGCATTGGCCTGTTTACGAATAGCCACACGCACTCCGCGCCCACCGTTAACACGTACGATGCGTGAGAGCTTTTCATAGGTGTCTTTGACTTCGGCGATCTGAGCCAGTCTTATGGCCGCTCCGTCGTGTTGAACTATGACCGTGTTTCGAATCTGGTCGAGGTTGATAAACTCGGCCGGTGCGCGTAGCGTGATCTCATAACGACCCTGTTCGATCTTGCCTGCCGGGAGATCCAGGTTGGCGTCGCGAATTGCATCGAGCACCCGGTCCAGTGGAAGACCCACGGCATTGATTCTATCAGGATCCAGTTCAATCCGGACCTCTCGGTTGAAGCCGCCCCAAACGTCAACCTGAGCAACTCCCGGAATACGGGCAAAGCGGTAACGGATCTGGACTTCGATCAGCTCAGTCAGTTCTACTGGATCGAGATTGCTGGAGATACCCAGCAGTACGACCGGAAAACTGGTGATGTCAAACTTTCGGATGCGGGGCCTGACTATATCATCCGGCAATTCGTTGATTTCGTCTTCGAGTTTGCCCTGGACGTCAATCGCTGCTGTGTCGATTTCCGTACCCCATACGAAACTGACATTGACCGTGCTGCGACCTTCTGAGGATTGTGACGTTATTTCCTCTACCCCTGGCACCGTGGCCACGATCTCTTCAATAATCTGAGTCACCAGCCGCTCCATAACCTCTGGACTGGCACCTTGGTAATCCGTTCGAATGCTCAGTGTCGGCAGCTCGATATTGGGCAGCATGTCCATCTGCAGCCTGCTCAGAGAGACGGCCCCGAGGATGACCAAAATCAGGGCTACCATTGTCGTAAAAATCGGCCGATTGACACTGAAGCTCGGCAAATTCATTAGATATTCACCTTCTTGCGATCAAAAGTGGTTTTGCTCAGAAGGAATGATGATTGGAGAGCCGTCGTTTATCAGTTGCTGTCCGAGTGTTAGGACCCGGCCGGTCAGTCCCTCGCCTTCCACCTGCACCCGGTCGCCTTCACGGATTCCCACCTTTACTTCACGCCAGTCTGCCGATCGTCCATCCTCATTGACGATGAAAACACCATTTCTATCATTACGTATGGTCAAAGCTTGCTCAGGAATGATTATTGCCTCCGGCTTTTGGGCTAATATTACTGTGGCTTTGATGAACATGCCGGGTTTGAGTCGATGCTGTGGATTGTCGATGATCATTTCGACCCTCGCCTGCCGGGTGGACTTGCTGAACACAGGGGCAATGCGATCAATGCGGCCTGCAAATTGTTCGCCTGGATAGGCGTCCGTCGTCAGGAAAATGAGCTGTCCGGGTTCCAGGTAATCGTAGTCTCTTTCGGTGACAAAAACCACCCCCACGATGGGATGCAGTTCGACGATCAGTAGTAGCCGCGAATTGGCGGCCACAGTCTGACCTTCGTCCACATAGCGTTCGGCCACGATACGCTGATCTCCGCCGCCGGACCAGTCGGCTGTTACCTTGGTATAGCGGAGCCGTATATTTGCAGTTTCCAGCGATGATTCGGCCTTTGTCACCTGGGCCTCGGCGACTTCAAGTTGAGCCTGCTTTCCAAGTTGATCCTGCCTGGCGGAATCAAAATCAGAATCTGATGCAATCCCGCGTTTGAAGAGTAAATCGGTGCGTTTGAACTCACGGTCGGCAATTTCCAGGGCACTCTTGGCTTCGCTTAGCTTGGCCTTGACCACTGCCAGATCGGCCTTGGCCTGGGCGACCGCCTGTACATATTCATCATTGTCTAATTCAGCCACAACCTGACCCCGGTTCACCGTGTCGGTGATATTGACGATCATGCGCAAGACACGGCCGCTGACTTTGGGCGCAACAACAAATGCAGCAAGAGCTTCCAAGTCACCGCTGAATGTTCGTCGTAAAGCAATCGACCCACGTTGAATGCGAGCCACTTTTACCGGCACCGGTCGTACATCTCCATCGCTTCTGTCTGAGCCGGGTCGGTCCTGAAATTGACCGAAAAAGACCCAGCCAAGCGCCATCGCCGCTCCAATAAGAATAGAAATTTTAGGGCCACTAAGTTTCATGGTAGACCACCCTTCCTGTTGTCATTAAGATGGGCACTTGGGAGCACGAAATAAATATGTGCTGTCTGATCCAACATGGAAGACGTTGCACCTTTAGGACTGATATTGCAACGAAAAAGTTGATGAAAAGATCCATATGGTGATCCTGTGGCGTCTTGTTTTCCTGCCGTGGGTTAAAGGAGAGGCGTAATATGATAAAACATTTTTCGATTGTCATGGTGCATCGAAAAACGATATATTATAGTGAATTCACTTTAAATATAGAGCCAAGCTTATCGCCATAGGGCGAGATCCGTTTGGTTGAGGATATGATAGGATGCTCAAAAAAATCTACTATCGTCTGACGGTGCTTCTTGTTTTGTGTGGGATGTTGATGCTGTCGGCGTCCTGTAAATTGGTCGAAAATCGAATCGACGGCACGGCCCGATCATCGAATACTCCCGCCGATACAGCGATTCACCCGCATAGGGATCCCTGCGGGCAACCCGAAGCGATCGCAACACAAACTGTTGCGAAAGGCCCCTTGAAGCTCACAATCACCGAGGCTGTTTTACTTTGCCTTGAAAACAACAGATCGCTTGTGATGCAAAGATTGAACCCATCGATCCAGCAGACCTTTGAGGATAAGGAAAGGGCTGTCTTTGATCCGGCTCTTGACGCGGACGCCTCAATCGGCAGGGTGAGAAAAGAACGCCTCGCAAGGTCCGGATCTGAAACAGAAACATCTGTCACTAATACTATCGACGGCATCATCTCTTTGGAGGAGTATTTTCCAACCGGTACGACAATCGCCTTGGAAGCCGATATGCAGATGAACGATTCCTCTCTCTACAATGACAAGTTTTACTCGACTCACTTGGGGATGACGGTTACTCAGGCGCTCCTGAGGGGATATGGAATGGATACGAATCTAGCTCGACTTCACCAGGCACGTCTGGACACGCGAATGTCGGAATACGAGTTGCGGGGTTTTACCGAGTTTCTGGTGGCTGAGGTGGAAAGCACTTGCTGGAACTATGCGGTGGCCCGGCGCCAGATCGAGATTGTTGACGAGTCATTGAAAGTTGCCCGTCAGCAATATAATGAAACGAAAGAATTGATCTACGTCGGTCGGATGGCAAGGGCCGAATTGGCTGCTGTTCAGGCCGAGGTCGCATCACAAGAACAGGCCTTGATTGAAGCGCGGGCCAAAAAAGACTCGATCCGCTTGCAACTGTTGCGGCTGCTAAATTTGCCGGGCCCCGAAATCTGGGAGCGGGAAGTTGATTTAATCCATCCGCGGACCTTTCCCGAAATCAAACTGGAAGGCGTTGAGCTGCACGTGGCTGTATCCATGCGAATGAATCCGACTCTGAACGAGGCCCGGTTGGAGATATTAAGAGATGACCTGGAGCTTGTCAAAACCCGAAACGGAATGCTGCCCTTAATGGATCTATTCATCACTCTTGGTAAAAGCGGGTACGCGGATTCCTTTGGTAAATCCATTAGTAATATCGACAAAGACAATTATGACGCTATGGCGGGCATCACATTAAATTATCCGATTTTCAATCGGGATGCAAACGCCAATCACCGGCGAGCGCTGCTGACACAGGAACAGGCCCAAAAAGCTCTTGAGAACATTTCTCAGCTTGTAGAAGTTGACGTCCGAACCGCTTACATCGAAGTCGGCCGTACCAAGCAGCAGATTGCCGCCTCATCGGTCACCCGCAAGTTCGACGAAGAAAAACTCAGGACCGAAACCGAAAAACTGCGAGTGGGAAAATCAACCAGCTTTTTGGTGGCTCAGGCTCAGCGGGATTTATTGGTCAGCCGGATCGCCGAGGTGCAAGCCCTTGCGAACTACCTAAAAGCGTTGATTGACCTTTATCGGCAGGATGGATCTCTTCTCGAGCGCAGGGGAATTTCCGCCCCCGGTCGTGAACCCGTAGAGCTTTCGAAAAAATAACAATTCCGCCCTTGGGCCCGGGTCGCGGACTGGGCGACACCCTTAACTATTTGGTAACGTTCAAAAGTGTTCGCATGAGTCTTCCTCCTGCCCCCCCTTATACGAGTTTTTTCCAATGCGCCAACTATCCTAACACAGGGGGGATAGGATACGGTCGCAGCTTTTTGATATCCCAATGGAAAGCAGTAACTATAAATGTTTATTCTAAAAGATATTCTTAACCCCTTACAGGAAGCATTTTCATCCACAGATCTCGGCAAGAAACTGAGACAATGGTTCACTTATGCCATCTTGGCTTTCATCATCCCTTTTACTACTTCCACCTCTTCGAACGTGTTTCAGTGTATCAATACGCTTTTCGGCCTGAATGCGAACCGACGTCGATTCTACACATTTATGGCATCCAACAAACTTCCATGAAATAAAATGTGGCACATCGTGTAGAACATGATTCCAGATCCACTGTTTCAAACAAAACTGGATCAAGCAACCGGGATGTTGATTCAGTTGGCTCATCATTTTACTGGAGTGCCTGTGACGGTTGTTTGCGATAGCTGGTTCGGAAATAATGGCTTATTCAAACCCCTACGCAAACATATAGGAGATTCAGTTCATTTGCTTTCCGGATTACGTTCCAATACCGTACTCTACACTATGCCTCAAAACGGAACATCGTGAAAACGGGGCAGACCAAGGAAGTACGGACACAGACTGGGCTCCTGTGCTGAAATGGCTGCTGTATTCGTATCTCATGCATCAATCCATCTCGTGTTTCTTTATGGCAAGTACCGAGACGTCAATGCCTTCTCAAAGACGGTTATGCTCAAGACTCTCAAGCGCCATGTCCGGGTTGTCTGGGTTTTTCGAAGAACACAGTGGCTTGCTCTCTACTCTACGGATATGGATCTATCTGTTGAGCAAATCATTGAGTACTATGGCGCTGGATGGAAAATCGAATCAGGTTTCAAGGAAATCAAGCAGGACATTGGCAGCAGCAAAAGCCAAACCCGCACTCCGCATGCTGTGATAAATCACATCAACTCTTCCATGATGGCCGCCTCTATTACCTGGCTCTATGGCATACGACTCGAAAGCATTCCCGAACGTCGCCATAAAGTTAAAGGGCGTAACAGTTTTGCCTTCTCGGATTTGAGACATATCATTGCCAAGGCCGCATTGAGGGATGATTTTATTTCCGTTTGCAACAAACAACAAAAGCTCCAACGAAAATCTTTTGCGGACGCACTGTTGCGGATGGTCGGATGATTAAACAACATATGATTTCGGTGAAACTTTAGTTTGTTCATTATTAATTATAAAGCCTCTGTTTCTGTGGATTTTGAGCGGTTCACCTTTAGAGGAACTTTCATATAATCCCGGAAATGTCAAACTTTGGAAGTCCTCCGGCACAGACAAAGGTTTACCCTGGATTAATTATTGGGCTTGGCATATATTATAATAGCTGGTGGGGACTTATTGCGCTGGTCCCGATAATCGTGGCACTGCTGGGATATTGTCCTTTGTACGAGCCATGTAAGATTAGTACCTGTAAAAAATGAGGTTTAACAAGATTCGATTGTGAAGACGTATCTGGATTGCCTGCCCTGCTTTTTATCCCAGGCCCTGAAAGTAGCCCGGATGATCACCGACGATCAGGAAGTTCACCGGGAGATACTTGCTCGGGTCATGGGGGAGCTTTCTCATCTTTCCCTGGAAGCTTCTCCGCCGGAGATTGCTCAAACAGTATATTCACTGATTAAGAGAATCACAAGGAATGGGGACCCGTATCAAGAGGCAAAAAAAGAACAGAATGAACTGGCCCTTGATCTTTACCCTTCGTTTAAAGAGACAATTGCCCGCTCGGAAGACCCCCTTTTTCTCTCGCTGAAACTGGCGATTGCCGGTAATATCATTGACCTTGGAGTCAGGAAAAAGATCGATGACATAAAGGAGGAGATTTATTCTACCCTCAACGCCCCTTTAGCGGTAAATCATTATTCTCAATTCAAGCGGGCACTTGATCAATCGGGGAGCCTCCTATATCTAGGCGATAATGCGGGGGAAATTGTCTTCGACAAAATCCTGATCGAAGAAATCGGCAAAGTAAAAAAGATAAAAGTCTTCTTTGTGGTAAGGGGTTCCCCCATCATCAATGATGCTACCCTGGAGGACGCCGAGCGGGTTGGAATGGGCGCGGTGGCCGAAGTAGTTTCCAACGGGTTTGATGCCCCGGCTACTTTATTATCTCGATCATCCCCGGAAATCTCTAAGCTTTTTTCCCGGGCGGATATGGTCATTTCCAAAGGACAGGGGAACTATGAATCCTTAAGCGACGAAAATGCAAAGATATTTTTTCTTTTGAAGGCTAAATGCGCAGTGGTGGCCCGGGATCTGGGGGTAAACGAGGGGGACGCCATTTTGAAGAGCCGGATTGTATAGATATTCAGACTATTTTCTGCCGAGGTTAAGACTAAAACTTACATAAGTCAAGGGTCGTGGACCTTGGGGACGTTATAAATTCATTGAAATTGAATCCAAATCCAATCTTTTCTCCTTCACGATCTGTGCACCGCGTTTGACGGACATGCTGATTGCCGGCTGGGTTAACCCTATCCGGTTCGCCAGGGCTGTCGCTGTTACCCCAAGTTCCATGACCGCCCAATAGCAAAAGATGCTGCGGGCCTGAACGACGGCTTTATAGCGTACGGGACTGAGGATCTGACTCGGCTCCAATTCGAACATATCCGCTACGATCTGTTCAAGTTTGGGCACATCAAGACCTTTTGCGCGCAATCGATATTTTCGCTCGTAGGCCTCATTGCATTCTGAAAGCACGCTCTGTACAAAATAGCTTTCGCCTAATATGCACTCGTCACCTTTGACTGATCTTAGACAGTCTCTAATATTTAACTTGATAATTCCCTGTAGCTCGCTGCAGGGTCAGCACGAAATTCCCTCTCCACCTTTCAGGGGGAGAGGGATAGGGTGAGGGGGTTCAAATAAAGTAATTTCCATTTTGATACCCCGTAGCTTGCTGCGGGGTAGTTCACCCTATAGTTGCATAAAAACCCGACAAAATAAGTAGTAAAGGGCTTGCGGAACCCCATGGATAAAGGTTATAATGAACTACTACAACACAAAAAACCTTATATCCAGGAGGTCACCGCAA
>JAXHTA010000710.1:0-1760 GCA_034190285.1 Thermodesulfobacteriota bacterium
AATCTTGAGGAGTTCCATATCTGCTGGTGGGGGCAAAGTATCCTACAGTCTGATACCCCCATGAACCATAGAAGGGGTGTTCCATGATTGGTAATAATTCAACGTGGGTGAACCCCATCTCCTTTACGTAATCTGTAAGATAGGGTGCCAATTCTCTGTATGTGAGAGACCTATTTCCCTCTTCCGGGACCCTTCTCCATGAGCCAAGATGTACCTCGTAGATAACAAAAGGAGCATCCGAGGCGTTAAATTTATGTCTTTCTCTCATCCATTCACTGTCTTTCCATGCATAATGCAGATCCCAAACCACAGAGGCTGTTTTAGGGGGAACTTCCCAATAAAAGGCAAAGGGGTCTCCCTTATCAACCGTGTATGTGTGATAGTTGGAGGTAATACGATATTTATACCTGGTTCCCTTTTTGATACCAGCAAGGAATCCTTCCCATATACCAGACTCATCATTCCTTGCTTGTAAGGGATGCACATCCGCCTTCCATTCATTGAAATCTCCTACCACAGAAATCTTCTTGGCATTTGGAGCCCATACAGCAAAATATGTTCCCTCTTTTCCTTCAAAAGTCATCGGATGAGAGCCAAGTTTATCGTAAAGCCTAAAGTGGTTTCCTTCCTTAAAAAGGTATACATCGTGATCTGTAAAAAGACTTGTGCTATGTACGGAACTTTTCATTTTCTGGTTACTTTCCCCTTTCATTGTCAAACCTCACTCGTGTCCATTGATTATAGTTGATCTTCTCACAGAAAATCTAATAAGCTGCAATAAACATAATTTCAATTTCTTTCATAGAGTATTTTGGCAACACGATTACTGTTGACCATTCATAATAGATAGGCAACAATACTTATTTCTTCAGCAAGTGTTTTATCCCTTTTATGGGGATATTTATCCAATGAGGGCGATTGTTGAGCTCGTACCCAAGCTCATAAATTGCCTTTTCTAGTAGGAATGCCGTAAGCATTATATCCAGATCTTCTCTGTTTGAAGGAACAACAGATGCAGCATTCACGGTATCCAAATATGAGTGTAGAAAGATTCCTGCAACGTATTTGTACCAAAGGTCAGCCCAAGGTTCTAACTGGGGTACATCTTCAGGTCTCAATGGCGCTTCCTTAAGGAGGGAGATATAAGCCGCATAGTGGAATGATCTTATCATACTTGCCACATCTCTCAGAGGAGACCTCTTCAGTCTCCTTTCACTTAAAGCCCTCGCAGGTTCCCCCTCAAAGTCGATGATGACGAAGTCATTGCCCGTATAGAGGATTTGCCCCAGATGATAATCTCCATGGATCCGTATCTTCATGGCCGGAAGCTTTTTCTTGTAGAGTGGCCTGAAAAGGGTCAGAATATCTTTTTCAAGACGTGATATCTCATCAGCTTCCTCTCTCAAGTTTTCCGGTAAATTCCTGACACCTTTCCTCAAAAGATCCAGAACCCTTTTTGTAAGACCTTGCATGGATTGATAGAGGGACCTCTGGTAGAGTACCGAAAAAAACTCAGGTGCGAAGTTTGGATCTTCTGTATCGGAAGAGAGTGCTAGGTGAAGTTCACCTGTTCTTTTTCCCATGAGGGTTGCCATCTCAAGATAAACACCCTCTATTAACTCCTGAATGATTGGGGGAATATCCTGAAAGGGGGGATGAGAGGTGAATGGACCTTTTCCGACCATCGCACCATGCTGATGACACTGCCGCCGCGCTGGGCCATCCCGTGCACTTCCGAGGTCTTGACGTCGAAACCCAGC
>JAXHTA010000711.1:0-1756 GCA_034190285.1 Thermodesulfobacteriota bacterium
CTGCCGTCTGGAGGTCGCGCAGCAGGCGCCTCACCATTGCCGCATTTGCCCCCACCAGCCCGAATATAAAGCAGCAAGATGGGCAATTTCTGCGTTGTAGTGTGCCCATTCAGTATCTGGCTCGATGGCGAGTCCGTTTTTTATGAGAACGATCAAATAGTCTATATGACCTCTTGCCAAAGCAGTATAAGCCGACTTATCACCGTTTTTATATTTTTTATTAATATCAGCGCCGTGTTTGAGTAATAATTTAACAACATCTATATGCCCCAACTCTGAGGAAAAATAACAGGCATCATAACCGGAAAAACCATATGTCCGAGGATCTTTTGTCGATAATTGTTCGATATCGGCTTCTGCTTCTAACAATATCTCCGTAAGTCGCACATTCCCGATCAGGCTTGCCAGCATTAGAGCACTACCCTTAAATACGTATTCACCATTTGGGGTATTTGCACAACAAAATCGAGAAAGGTTTACATCAGCGCCAGATTTTAATATGAATTTTGTGGCCTCAATGTTGCCTTGAACAATGGCCGTATCCAATGCGGTGGCCAAACGCACGCCATTAGGATTTGTCCCCATATCATCAATAACAGCCCCGTCATCAAGAAGGGCATCCATTTTAGCAACATCATTATCCCATGCAGCCTGATTGAGCGGGGTCGGCCTGGTGTAGTTGAGGCAACCTGATAAGAAAACAAGAATGATCAATAGAAGTACAACCTGAGCTATTCTCCTCGCCACATCAGCCACCTGCTTCTTTCTCTTTATCATGTTATTTTTTAAGCCGTAATTCATATTTTCTCCTTCAAATTACTATTGAACTCTTATTCGTAATCGTCTCACTTATTTGCTTGAGGATAATGCCGGGTTCAACGATGAGTTCACCAGTTTGAAATGAGCGCAGCGAGTTTCAAACTGGTGAAATGAATTGTTCGGCTGTGTCATCGAGTTCCAGCCAGTTTGACTGCCTCAATTGCCTCTGCAATGGGCAGTTTCTTGCCCGTTGTGAGGAAATGGTTGAGCAACATTTCGCCCACCCTCATCTCAAACGTAAAGGCATCATCGGTTTCGTCACCGAGTATCCGGTTACCCTCCTCGTTCAGAGCAGTCAAGACTTGTGTGTTGTGAGCAGTCGTTCCATTGGCGGCGGCTTCCAGAACGATTGAGTAGGACATGACTCGTCGTCCATCGATCCGGACGAAGTCGATGCGCTTATTGGGATCGTAATAACTGATCACCCAGACATCCTCAACATCATCCGTCAACACACTTGTCCTGAAGACCCAATTGGCCTCTGCAAAACCTGAGTCTGAGCGCAGCAGCTCGCACTCCCAAGGTTCGATCCATTCATACTCGCGAGTCGGGCATAAGAGGGGAAACACCCTCTCTGGTGTGGCCAGGAAGTGCTGCGCAAACCGTCTCGTCATCTTCTTTGCTTTAAACTCTATCATGTCCTATTCCTCTTGCCGAACGACGCTAATCAGCCGCGAGGCTTTTTGCGTCGGCTGAATTAGCCTTGTTAGGCCATTTTCCCCGCAGTGATTGTCTTCAAAGAACCAAGCACTGTCTTCTTTCACAGCTTCTTTTCACAGTCGAGCCTATTACCCAGGTAACGCTTGAAGGCCGTGTATGCTTTGCAACTCAACTGAGAATTTTTCCTGTATGAGAGATTGCCCACCAGACTGATCAGCGGCTGGCGGCGATCCCACAGGTTGCCCCAAACTCGGCGTAGTATGCGCGGCATGGAATA
>JAXHTA010000712.1:0-1755 GCA_034190285.1 Thermodesulfobacteriota bacterium
GAGTTGGGGTACTTTTTCATCCCTGTTAATAGTCATCTCGTTCTAAGATAGCTTTTTAGATCTCTATAATAGTTTTCATGAGGTCCAATCATTATCAATTCCAGGTTTTCCCCGAAAAAACGATACGATAAAAGATACTGATGTGTTTGGATTTTAAACTTGTGGACAAACACACCGCGAAGGTCACCCTTCTTTTCAGAACCAATCGAAGGATTATTCAGGATTTTCCGGATTTCTTCATCTAATTTCTTTTTTTCACGTTTCGTGAACTTTTTAACTTTTCGTTCAAATGACCGAGATTGAATGATCTGCATGGCCAATTATCCGAAGGTGTATTCTGAAGATTCCCCTGCTTCAAGCTCTGCAAGGCCGATTAAAATTTCCTTAATTAAACTGTAGGTCAAATCCGGATTTTCCTCTGCACATTTGCCTATTCGAGCCCAATGTTCGATCTGACCAGTAACAGATCGTTTATCGATTTTACTGAATATCTTAGCCTCTCTAACCAAATCCTCGGATACTCTGACTGCGTTGGTCATATTAATAGTCCTCCAACAATTCATGTGTTATACAATATAAAACAATATATTGCATTTTACAACAAACATATTAGTGGGATAAATTGGTTTTTAGAAGGCGAACGGGCTGCGGATCAGCAGCAAAATCTGGGCATGGGGCCCGAAGGGGTCATGAGCAGATTTTGTCTGTTGAATCAGCTGGTGGTACGCCCGGCATGGGCATGAACTTATAGGGTAAAAGTGCCCTGTAGTGAATCCTGTTAAGGGGTTGAACATCTTAGCAAAAGTATTAGCCGAAGACAAGGGCATCGTCGTGAGGCGTTGTCTGAAGGAAGGCCTAGTGCAAAGCTACGAGTCCCGATGTAATCGGGATTGTGCAGTGAAAGTTCACGTTCTTGTCTGAGGAGATCTGTCTCACTCGCGAGGAGACCTATATGCGAAATTGCCGGAATGGGGCACCGGCGGCGTCTAATTGGGCTAATCTTGGCATGGATATTCCTTACCACATCTTATCCTCCCATGTCACATTACTTATTTGCCTATGACCGTGCCGCTTTTCACGTATACTCTGTCCTTCCAGTAATTTGGACGTCTTCGAAGATCGGCAACCGCGATAATGCAAACGTAATCAGACTTCAACTGATAGATGATGCCAAATGGGAATCGGCTGACCAGACATCGGCGTGTATTCTTGGACATAGGCGACCACGCGTCAGGGAATTGAATGATACGTGTAATTGCAGCGTAAACCTCTTGGGCGAACTCAAGACCAAGTCCGGATCAGGAGTCTTCATAGTATGCGACGGCCCTATCAAACTCCGTTTCCGCATCTTCATGGAAATAAAAATTCATTTTCCGTACTTTGCTCGGATCTTGGAGAAAACCTCCTCGCCGGGGACAAGCCTAGCCTCACCGGCTTCGACTTTAGATATGCGCTGCTCTGCCTCTTCTGCCCAAAGGCGATCAATATCTTCATCTATTGGCAGATTGAGGCTTCTTATGAGCTTCTCCACCAATGTAAGACGGATATCTACTGGAAGCGAAAGGGCTTCTTCAATAACTCTGTCAGGCATAGATGTCATGATATAACTCCTTTACTATTATTATAACACTTGCCACAATATGAGGCAATAATCCTGATAGCAGAACGACCTGCTCACCTGCCGGTGTGAAGCGGCAGCGAAGCACCGGTCAGCATGAAGCAGGAAGGTGTACGCCCGGCATGGGCGTGAACTTA
>JAXHTA010000713.1:0-1746 GCA_034190285.1 Thermodesulfobacteriota bacterium
CCCTGATATCAGAGAAATCCTTGGCTATACCGCGCCGAGATTAGGGATTCGACTTCTCACAAACGGGTCCTTTATCGACAGGGAATGGGCGGCCTTTCTGGCCGACATGGACATATTCATCCAGCTGAGTATAGATGGTTCCGGAAGGAAGATACATGACACCATCAGGGGCAAAGGCCATTTCGACCAGTCTCTGAAGGCCTTGGAATATCTTCAGGAGGCAGGTTTGGGTGACAGGATCAATTTTTCGACCACAATCATGGAGCAGAACCTCCTAGACCTGAGCTGCATTATCTCCCTGGCGGAGAGGCTTGGAGTACCCCATGTCCGTTTTCTCCCTCTTCGCAGATGTGGAAGGGCAAGAGAGGAATGGGACTCTGTCGGCGTCGGAATCAGCGAAGCGGACTGCGAACGTTTCTTTGGGGAGGCCTCACATTTGCAGAAGAAAGGGAAGGCTTCCGTTGAGATCAGTTGCGGGCTGAGCGGTTTCCTGCTCAAGATGCCCGAGGCCGCTTCAGGGGATAACATATGGTGTCCCGTGGGAAGGAAACTGGTGATTGGAGTCAACGGCGACGTCTTCCCCTGTGTCCTGATGATGCGCAACGAGTTCAGGCTGGGAAACGCCTTGGATGATAGTCTTGTGGACACAATGCAATCAAACGGGATGAAGACCGTATGCCGGGCGCTTGCTGACCGCCGTGTCAGGATAGAGAAGTGTTCGAAATGCAACTATCGAAACCTGTGTCAGGCAGGGTGCATGGGTCAGGCCCTGGACGAAAAGGGGACAATATGGGCAACAGATCGTTTCTGCGACTACCGGCGGAAGGCGTATAAGGATGCGTTTGATAAGATTCTGGGGTACGGAGATTGAAAGGAAATAACATAAGAATTTAGTCTCCTGAAGATAAGGCGCTTTGATCCTTGTGGGTTTCTTTTGGCAAAGCCGCATCACAAATTCTACATAGCTCGTGGCACGCCCCCTGGCCATAAACAGGGTTTCGGCTTAGGCAGAGCAGGGTACCGTCCTTGGAGAGGCTGTCTTGTGGGGCCGTTGTGCGCTGGATTTCGTGGCCATATGCCTTTCAATAACACGTGGATTGTATATACGGCCCGGCCAAGAGAGACCCACACGGACGATTAACAAGCCAATGTTTGTGTCAAAGGGCAAAAGTGTTACGAAATAACAAGAAACCGGGAGATCTCAACCCTAAATGGTGTTACCGGGTCCTGGATGTGGGTATTTCCCTTGATGCGGATTGGGGATTTAGAGAGTCATTTGACAGGGATTACGGGTGGTTCAGGGTTCCACCAACAAGCGGGTCCTTTTCCATGTCGGTTTCGGTCCGGTTGGGCCGGAAAGATCCCATTGTGCGTATAAACAAAGAGGATTTCTTGTTAAAGGGCCACCCGGCACCGGAGACATATGCCCATCAAATCATCCTCAGAGAATTGTTCAGAGATATACGGGGTTTTTTCCTGCTTCACGCGGCGGTGGCCGGGAAGAGCGGAAAGGCATTGATTGTGGCCGGACCTCCGGGGGCCGGAAAGACGACACTGGTCTTGAGGCTTCTTAAAAAAGGATATGCGTTTTTCTCCGACGATCTTTGCCCCATGCACCTTGAGACGAGGATGGTCCACCCTTTTCCCCGCTCTATCTGGATATCAGAGGCGGACCCCAAACCTGGGAAGGTCCGTCTCCGGGGCGGAAAAGCCCCGATAAGACCAAATGAACTCGGGGTTGGTATC
>JAXHTA010000714.1:0-1735 GCA_034190285.1 Thermodesulfobacteriota bacterium
CCTGAACATATTCTACGGGGCCTCAATCAGCACCATGCTGCCGGTCCAGGGGTTCTTCGGAGGGAAGTTGACCATAATCAGACCTCTCTACATGGCTGATGAGGATCTTGTGCGACGCTACGCCAGTACAATGGGCTGGCCTGAGATCAATCTGGGCTGTCCAACAGCTGGTTCTTCAAAAAGAGAGAAGATCAAAGGCATGCTTAACCATCTCTACAGGTCAAACAGCAAGATAAAAGGAAACATTTTCCACGCCCTTCAGAACGTGAAAACTGAATACCTCTTGAATGGACGCTGATTTAAGTGCTCAAGAAGTTCGGCAAGATAAAACTGCCATTTGGGTCTTTTTTCTAAGAAGTTGCCCACTGATTCCGTAACTTCTGCAAGAGTTGGGGGAAATCTTTCTGCCATGGGCTGTTGGGTTTTGCTTTGACATAGTTTCGACTTTGGTCTATATATTTCAGGCAGCGGACGACCGATGGCTCAGAATGCAAGATAGCTGCAAACCAGGGCTGATCATGGAAGCTTCAATATGCACATCATCTACAGTATCTGAAGTGAATTCTTATGCTAAAGACTTGAGTCGGTATAAAGACCACTTTGAAAAGATCGATGAGGAGTTAGTCAGCATTCTCAGTTCTCGGGTGGACCTCATTGAGAATATTGGGGGCCATACCCTCTCTGGGCATGGAAAGAGACTCAGGCCTCTCTTTTTTGTACTCTCCTGCCAGCTCTGCGATTATAAGGGAGAAGGAACACACCGCCTCTCGACAGTCTTTGAATATATCCATACAGCCTCGTTGCTGCATGATGACGTCCTTGATAACGCAGAAGTTAGAAGAAACAAGCCTTCGGCTAACCGTCTTTGGGGCAATCATGCGGCGGTGTTAGTGGGTGATTTTCTGTCTTCGAGATCTTTTTCCATTGCACTGGATTCGAATAGCCTCCCATTCTTAAGGACACTCATAGAAACCGCCACGACAATGGCAGAGGGTCAGGTTCTGGAATTAGTTCATACGGATGACTGGAATATCACCAAGGAAGAGTACATGGAGGTTGTCACGGCCAAGACGGCCGTACTGATATCTGCTGCATGTGCTTGTGGGTCTATAATTTCCGGGACTGAAGTGGCGCTAGAGAAGTCTCTTGCGGATTTTGGCCTCAATGCGGGGATTGCTTTCCAGCTTGTGGATGACCTATTGGACTATATCTCGTCGGAAGAAGTGCTTGGAAAGCCTGTATGCAAGGACGTTAGGGAGGGAAAAATCACGTTGCCGTTGATCTACACGTTGCAGGAACTTGAAGACTCGGAAAAAAGACGACTTGAAGATCTGTTCAAAAATCAACAGGCAACGGAGGAAGATTATCGGGATCTGATCGAACTGGTGAGGAGTAATGGGGCGGTTGATCGGATACAGTATGAGGCGCAATCTTATTCTAGCAGGGCTGCAAGCTGCTTGAGTCTGTTCCCCGATTCGGCCCATAAAAGAAATTTGTTGGAATTGAATCAGTATATCATCGAGAGAAGGTATTGACTCTGACCTCGACAATGGCCTGCCTTGAGATTCCTGCCCCGGGGATGGCCTTAGCTCAGCGGCCGCTTAAGTGGACTGAGGTTACCCTAAACATCACCTCCTCCAATGTGAACATGCAATAACTCACTGGCTAAAGTGAGTTCCCCGGTGTAATGTTTCCGGCACTGGGCTGCAATATCGGTTGCAAGGCATTCCGGATA
>JAXHTA010000715.1:0-1734 GCA_034190285.1 Thermodesulfobacteriota bacterium
TGTTCCTGGGGCTCCAGCTCCCAGTTGATTGTCGCGTCCACAAGTACCCTCGCCCACTTGCCCTGGCCGTACTTCATGGCATTCCTTTCATTCAGCGGAACAGAGGGATCTAACATAGATCCAAATGTCCCGGGGAAGACGAGGAGCTGATCCATATCAGCGTTCATCCTGTAAGCTATGGCCCACTCCACCGCCTCACTGTCGTGGATATCGATATCTTCATCCACGACGATCACGACCTTGGCGGCATAGTTCGCAACCCCCGCCCCCCAGAGGGCGTTTGCCACCTGCTTTGCGTGTCCTCTGTAGGCCTTCTTGAGCCTTACCTTTAGAATTGTAGAATTAGTCACGTTATTAGTCCATACGTCAAGGACTCCGGGCACCCCGACAGTTTCAAGAAGGTTCCAGGCAACAGCTGAAAAGAAGGATGCGACATACCAAGTTCCTTCTGACCACGTGTGAGGCGACGCACCCTCCACACTCCCCCTAAAGTACGGATCATCCCTGTGAGTTATGCAGGAGACCTTTATTGCTGGCTTCGGCGAGGCCAACCCGCCGAAATACCCCGGATATTCACCAAAAGGGCCTTCGTTCACATAGTCGGATGGATCTGGAGAGATAAAACCCTCAATCACGATCTCTGCCGAAGCAGGAACAAGCAAATCGTTTGTCTCACATTTTACAAGTTCACACTCCTGCTGCCTTAAAGACGACACATACTCGTATTCAGAATGGGCAGTATGGATGAGTGGGGCACCCGCAAGCATGAGCAATGCGGGATCCCATCCATACACCACCGAAACGGGCATCTCCTCCCCCCTGTCCCTGTACTTCTTGAAGTGATGGCCCCAGTGCTGTGTGAGGGCAAGCAGTACCCCTATTTTGTTCCTGTCCGCTATCATACCCCTATACGTACCCGCATTAATGACACCCGTATCCGGGTCCCTCGTTATGACCGCACAATAGGTGTTTATATATCTGCCGCCATCCTGCACTCGCCATTGGGGAGCTGGAATATCATAGAGGTTTATATCGTCTCCCCTTATGATGTTTTCTTTCACAGGCCCAGTATCTATGACCTTTACGCCTGAAGGCTTTTCGAGCCTCTCCTTCACAACCCTCGTTATTTCCCTAAAAGGTGTATCCTTTGAAAGGCCCAGCCCCAGGGCCACCTTCTCCCTGGAATTCAAGGCTGCCGTGAAGAGCTTCTTGCACCATGTATCCCTGTGGTCCTTTATGTTTTCAAAGATCAGCGCGGGGCCCTCGGTGTTCAACATCTCCCTCACGATTGCACCAATCTCCCTGTCCCAGTCCACTTCACACTCAACGCGCGAGAGCAAACCCTCCTTCTCCAAAGTAGATATCCATTCCCTTAAATCAGCATAGGCCATAGTTCTTTCTCCTGACTAAGATCTTCATTATTCAGAGCACAAAGTCATAGCCGCCCTTTTCCCCTCCTCAAGGGAAGGTAATAGTATACGGCACTTACAGCTATGATGCCAATATTCGCCTGTTTTCAGGCTCCAGGATCATTACGGTGCCCTCCAGGATATCAAGTCCCATAATGGAGGACAGGATAAAAACGCCCACTTATCTTCCTCTTTCGTCAAGGACTACAAATACCCGTTTTCTCTTGCCTTCTTGACGATATCAGGCTCCTGCCACCACTTTTTAACGCCGCAGTCCTCCGCCACCGCATCGGCAGCCAGATAACCGCTTCCCAACAACACCGTG
>JAXHTA010000716.1:0-1733 GCA_034190285.1 Thermodesulfobacteriota bacterium
CACATGGCCGTTAAGCTTCCCCCCGGCCTCGAGAGTAAGACTGTCACAGACGATGTTACCGGAGAGGTTCCCCGTATGTGATATCTTCAGGCTTTTATAGGCCGTGACGTCCCCTTCGAAGTAGCCGCTGATGCTCATTTGCTGGACCTCGGCCCTGGCAAGCACACGGCTCCCCGCCAGCGTGACTATTGCATCACCTGTGATGATGCCTTCCAGTTCACCGGCTATGATCAATCTTCCCTTAACATGAATTGTCCCTTTCACCTTGAAATCTTTATCAATAATGGAAATGCCCATTGATTCATTCCCTATGACACGCCCGTTTTTTTAACTCGTACCCGAACGAAAACTGTCTGTTTTCTCCGGCAGCCTTCTATGAGCGCAGTATTCCGGCAAGCTCATATTGCTTTTCAAAGAGGAGGCTACCGGTATCTGAGAACACGAAAATGGTCGCGGCTTTAAAGCGTTCAGTTGTCTCAATGCCAGGGAAAAAGCCACGGACGCTCTTAATTCGGGCAATTGAAAAAAACTGGCCATTTCTATAGTTAGTAGGCCTTCCATCCTTCAAAGCCGTCCGCGGAGAAACTGTGATAGGGCCCTCGGACACCTTAAGGGGGGTGAGAACGACGAAGGTGTATCCTCTAATTTTAGTGCCTTGAAGGTCAATATTTTTCAACATGAATTGGAACTTGACCGAACCGCTCTTAATGTCTTTCCAGATTTCAAGTTGTTCAATGGCAATAATCTGTGAGGCTACCGGATCGCTGGGGGCTTTTGTATCTGTACTGGCGGGGCTGGGCTGTGTCGTCGCGGCGGGCAGGCCCTCTCCTTTTTTAACACCCTTGTCCTGTCCCTCAAAGGCCATCAAACGCACTAAGGCCCTTTCTTTGGCTCTATTACTTGCAGCAAGCTCCGATCTCAGTCTGTCCAGATCTTCTTTGAGCTTTTCATTCTCCGTGCTAACAACATTATACGACACTAAGGATACCACGCTAAAGGCAAGGGCCGCAAGCGCAAGACAAATAAAGATCGCTATGAGTGGTCTGCCTACACGAAAGGAGAAAATGCTGCCAGGTTCTCTAATTACCATGAGGGTCCAGAACTTGGACCTGTGAGAATCTGAGTGAGTTTTTGCCCCTTTGCGATCCTCCGCAGGGCCTTCCGGTAAATTGTTCATGATCCTCCAATGAGTATCGGGCAGAAGAATATCATGCCCACACATTGACGTTTTCCTGAACGTTGTGTTGCCTGCGATTTGCCTCCAAGGTGGTTTGTATATGGCAGCAAGCCTGGTACAATGGGCGGAATTCGGGGTGGACGCTTTGTAATCAAGGTAATAGTGATAATAGGTAGGGGGCCGGCAATACAACCCAACCCCCTATCTTGATAGGATATTTGTGGTGCCGAGACGCAGAATCGAACTGCGGACACGGGGATTTTCAGTCCCCTGCTCTACCGACTGAGCTATCTCGGCGCAGAATCAGGTGTCAATATAGTCCTTTCCTCTGCTTAAGGCAAGTTGAAATTGATGTCAAGACTGTTTGTCGTCGGGTTTCTCTGGCGCAAGATCGAGGTCTAAAGATTCAAGCTCTATTGAAAGGTCTTCATCTTTTCCTTGCCCGGTCTCGATGGATAATTCCAAATCCCCACCACTTTCCTTGAAGACTTTGTCCAACTCTTCCAGCTCAAGAGTGGATTCCTCTTCGGTCCCCTCAATGGTCTCTTCATCAAGA
>JAXHTA010000717.1:0-1728 GCA_034190285.1 Thermodesulfobacteriota bacterium
ACCTGCCCTCTTGGCCCGGCCCAAGATAAATTCCGTGACAGATCTGCAGTCGTTAGGTGGGACGGTATTAGGCATGCAAGCTAACGCGGTGTAACCTCCGGCCGCACCGGCCTTTCCGCCAGTGGCAATTGTCTCCTTATACTCATGACCAGGTTCCCTCAAATGGACGTGCGCGTCGATGAGGCCTGGAATAATCAGTTTGCCGAATGCATTTGTGATCCTAAGTTGAGGGCCTTCACCTTTAAAGGCACCGGGCGGCAGGATATTGGCGATTTTACCCTTTTCGATGATTAAATCAGCCTCTGCTACAATCCCTTTCACAGGGTCAACAACCGCACCGGATTTAATCCACGTTGTCACTCCTGGATCCTCCAATCAAAAGATAAAGGACTGCCATGCGAACCGCAACTCCATTGGCCACCTGATCAAGGATAACAGAATAAGGGCCGTCTGCTACTTCAGAAGTTATCTCCACTCCACGATTCATGGGCCCGGGATGCATCACGATAGCATCGTTTCGTGCACCTCTCATAACATCTTCAGTCAGTCCAAAAAAAACGGAATATTCTCTAAGGCCCGGGAATAGAACCTTGCGTTGCCTTTCCAGCTGGATACGAAGTGCCATGACGACGTCCTTGTCCTTGACTGCTTCAACCGGATTATGCACCACCTGGACTCCGAAAGCCTCGATGTCGATTGGAATCATGGTCGGGGGTCCCGATACTGTCACATGCGCTCCCATCTTGGTCAACCCTAAGATGTCAGATCTCGCCACGCGACTATGAGAAATATCGCCAATAATAGCGACGTTCAACCCCTTGATCTTCCGCTTCTTTTCCCTGATTGTGAATAAATCAAGCAAAGCCTGAGTCGGGTGTTCATTCATACCGTCACCGGCGTTGATGACCCCAGCAGAGACCTCTTTTGCCAAGAGATGGGGGGCTCCACTTGAGGAATGCCTCAGTACAATAAGATCCGGGTTCATGGCCTGGAGATTTCGAGCGGTATCAATAAGACTCTCCCCCTTTACTACGCTACTTCCTGAAGCCGATAGACTGATGGTGTCGGCACTAAGCCTTTTGGCCGCCATTTCAAAAGAAGTACGAGTCCTGGTACTCGGCTCGTAGAAAAAATTGATCACGCTTTTCCCCCGCAAGGTTGGGACCTTTTTTATGTCCCTAGTGGAAATCTCTTTGAGCGATTCGGCGGTATCGAGCACGAGTTCAATATCAGAAACGGACAACCGCCCCATGCTGAGAAGGTCTTTATGATAGAATTCTCTCACTCGTGACTCCTCTCAAAAAAAAACCTCCTTGCCCTTGAGCAGACAAGGAGGTTAAGGCATCCGGATCCAAGCTCCGTCTCAGTCATTTTCTTTCTTTTCAGTATCTGCCCTATCTTCATTGCCTATATCCATTTCTGCTTCTTTATCCACATTGCCTGCCGCCACATCACTAGATGCCTTATCTGCTCCCTCTATAGCCTCTTCTATATCTTTTCCCACTATCCCCTTTTCCTCCAGGGGCTTTGTGATCTCTGTCTTCGCGCTCCTTTGCTTCTTTGGCTTCTTCTTGCCCGACTTTTTCCCCTCATCAATGGACAGGAGCTGAACAATGGAAATGGGTGCCCCATCTCCTTTTCGGGTATTTTTCTTGACAATTCTGACATATCCCCCCGCCCTGCCAAGATAGCGGTCTTTCAACTCGTCAAACAACCTGTTGGTCACAG
>JAXHTA010000718.1:0-1727 GCA_034190285.1 Thermodesulfobacteriota bacterium
CCGGCTAAACGTTATCCCCGTTCATATTCCACCCCTTAGACAAAGGAGGGAGGATATTCCGGTCCTGACAGAGCATTTTATGCAAAAGTACTCCAGGGAGTTCGGAAAGGAGATCAAGAACATATCCTCTTATGCCATGGGTCTCTTGATGCAATACGAATTTCCCGGCAATGTCAGGGAACTGGAAAACATAATTGAAAGAAGCGCCGCGCTTGAGACGTCGAACATCATCCTGCCTGAAGACCTCGTCCCATCGAAAGGCGCCGGGCCGGATAGGAATTGGCTCCTGGACGGCGACCTCCCCGAAGGGGGCATTGATCTGAACGAAGAGATGTCGGAGATCGAAAGGGGCCTTATAAGAAAGGCCCTCGAAAAGGCCAATGGTTCAAAATCAAAGGCAGCCAAACTCCTCAAAGTAAGCCCCGATTCCCTCCGCTACAGGCTTGAAAAGCTTGGTATTTAGTGCCTGAATGAAAACTAGGGTTTTTCGTCGAAATCAATGAAGATCAAATTTTTGACCGTCACGGCCACTACATGACAAGCCGCCCTTTCTGACCGCGTAACCGTTCACGGGTCAGGGGCTTTCACCCCTACGCCGACCCTCCCCCTTCAAGGGGGAGGGGGTACAGGGTGAAATTCACAGGTTGTATGGTGAAGATCACGGGTTTTGTCCTTTGCCCAAAACAAAACAGGACCGGTCCTGCCCAGGCTGCACACGAGCAAGGCCTTGGAATTTAATGATAAAGAATCGGCCACACCCAAAATAGAACGCCCCAGAGACAATATGGCATATAAATTGCTGCATGAAGAGCCGTTAATTAACGAATTCCCATTTTTCAGAAAGTGCAAACACGATGGGTCAAAAAACAAAAGGAGGTGATGAGATCGGTCTTACTGGGTTTGGGGTCTAATACTAACTGTCAACATAATAAGAAATTTTATGGAGGTGAAGATGCTAACAAGATTGACAAAAAAAGACGAAAAGGGTTTTACCCTGATCGAACTGATGATCGTTATTGCCATTATCGGTATCCTGGCGGCAATCGCCATTCCCCAGTTCGCCTCGTACCGTAAAAGGGCGAGCAACACAAAGGCGATTTCAACGGGCGGCGTGTCAAAAAGCGGCCTTGCAGCCCTAAACCAGGATATAGCAGTCTATGGCACATCAAACGCCGGTTTCACACTAATTACCGCCCCGGGTGGTAACGGCGATGGGAATGCATTGTACGGCAGTAACGGTGCGATCGTGGCCGCAGCCGCAAATGTTATCGGGGGCATGGTCACCGGCACCAACAACTCCACAAACGCTATCAGCGCATGCGCCCTGAGTGTTCCAGACGGGGTTGACATGATTGTGAGCACAGAAGGTTCCAACAACGATGCGTACATTATCATTGCCGAGGCCGAGAAGGGAAACAGGGCCTATGGCATTGACTCCGATGTGGAGAATCAGATGTACTACGTGCAGAATGACCAATGGGTGAATCAGGCAGGCTTCAATTGTTCACTAAATGGCGCCGCCGTACCCGGAGCAAATGCCGCGGGACAGATTACCGTCGGGGTGGACAATATTAATAACGTGCCTGGAAATGGTCTTCCAACGACAAACTGGACACTATTGCAGTAAGATTAACTCTTTCCATATGCCCGGGGTGATTATGCTTGCACCGGGCTTTTTTTGTAAATGATATTGAACGTATGTAATGTCAGGGTGTTTAGGTTGTAGG
>JAXHTA010000719.1:0-1725 GCA_034190285.1 Thermodesulfobacteriota bacterium
CATTTTCTGAGGCTGGATCAAAAAACCCCCACACCCGAAACCATTATCGCCAACGAAGAGGCGATATGGTGGTACATTCCCGAAAAAAAACTGGTCTATAATTACCCCACCGGGGAGTTCGGGCAAGAATTGAAACTCTTGAGCGACATATTCAGCGGGCTTGCACAGGTAGGGGAGAGGTTTAAAGTCGCATTGCTCGGTGTCAACAGCAAAGGAGAACACCGGGTCGAGCTTAGGCCCGATCCCCCCTGGCAGGAGGTTGACCACATAACCCTTGCCGTCACAAGTGGTAATCATATTCGGGTGGTGGATATCCACAATATGTTAGGGAGCATAACCAGGCTCACCCTCGGAGATCTCACGGTCAGGAACAAATTAGAGGAGGATGTATTCCGGTTTGTAGTTCCGGAAGGTGTTCATGTGGTGCTTAAGGGTAGCAAGGCACCGACGGCAGCCGGAGATTCTATGGGGAATAATAGTGAATATCAGAGTACGCCGCATACGACGCCGGATTCATTGGGACCTTGAAAGGGCAACCGTCGAATGTCCCGAAGGCCTGCACTTTCCAGCATTTCTCTGATCTGGCCCTCCGAGTAGGACCGCCCGTCCTCCGTATTAACAAGCATGTTAAGCGAAAAGACCGCAGGGAATACAGGGCCGTCAAAGGTGTCGTTCATAATGAAATCATGGACCAACAAGAATCCCCCAGGCAACATGGCCGAGACGGCCTTCTCAATAATCGTCTGACACCCGTCGGGCCCCACAGCATGAAGGATATGGGAAAGCCAGACGACATCATAGGCGCCATTCACATCATCTATCAAGTAATCGCCAGGCATAAAATTGATCCGGTTTGACAAGCCAAAACGTTCGATAGTCTTTTTCGCAAAAGGCTCTGTTAATGGAAGATCATAGACTGTGGCCATAAGAGCCGGGTTTTCAAGACAGAAGTGTATAGCATAGGTCCCAGGGCCGCCCCCGAGGTCAAGAAGATGATTCCTCCCACTAAGATCAATCTGGCGTGTGAGATATGGTGCGATGCCCATAGCAAGATTGAACATCCCCATCAAGAAGCTTTCTCTCTCTTCCTCATCATTGATGTGCCTCGTGTTCACAGGCTTGCCCGTCTTGACTGCCTGATCAAGCCTTGACCATGCCTCTACCAGGTGATGGTGATGCTTTACCATGTGACCGATATAATGGGGTGAACCCTTGACAAGGAGGGATTTGCCCGTATTTGTGTTGGCATACCGATCCTGCCTTTTGATCAAAAGCCCCATAGCCGTGAGGGCGTCCAGGAGCGTTTTGACGGCCCTTTGATCACAGTCCAATCCCCTGGCAAGCTCTTTGGCGTTGATCTTGTTATCTCCGATGAGAGTAAAAAGGTCCAGCTTTACACTGGCATGCAGGGTACAGGACTGCCAGTAATTACCGGATACGCCCAATAGTCCTTCCCGCGTCCATTCTTCCCTGTCCATCACACTTGATCCACCCTTCCCCTGACACAGGCAACCAATGTCCGGAGATCGTCATGTTTCAATTGCCGCAAGAAATCGAGATCCGTATCTGTTTGAAGAAGCTTTTTGAGAATTTCTACCAGCTCTTCCTTGGTCATGGCTGTGAACCTATTGACATATTATTTGATTCCCATATAATGTGCCTGCCCGTGAGGAAGAATGCGAAACATCTATGAGGGCTAACGAAGAACTCAAATTTGCCGCTTTA
>JAXHTA010000072.1:0-11554 GCA_034190285.1 Thermodesulfobacteriota bacterium
GCAATGGAACACATTCATGGGTTCACAAGGCGACGATCGTGGCGCCGCTATCGCCGTTGACGCGGACGGAAACGTATGTGTTGCCGGGAATAGCTTTGCCACCTGGGGCTCGCCAATAAACCTGCATGCTGGTGGTGAGGATGCCTTTGCCGTCAAGCTGGACAGCAACGGGGCAATGCAATGGAACACATTCATGGGTTCACAAGGCGACGATCGTGGCGCCGCTATCGCCATTGACGCGGACGGAAACGCATGTGTTGCAGGGAATAGCTTTGCTACCTGGGGCTCGCCGGTAAACTCATACGCTGGCGGCAAGGATGCCTTTGTGACCCAGCTGGACAGCGGAGGGATACTGCAATGGAACACATTCATGGGTTCACAAGGCGATGATCATGGCGCCGCTATCGCCGTTGATGCGGACGGAAACGTATGTGTTGCCGGGAATAGCTTTGCTACCTGGGGCTCGCCGGTAAACTCATACGCTGGCGGCAAGGATGCCTTTGTGGCCCAGCTGGACAGCGGAGGGACGCTGCAATGGAACACATTTATGGGTTCACAAGGCGATGATCATGGCGCTGCCATCGCCGTTGACGGAAGCGGCGACGCATTTATTGCAGGGACAAGCTATGCCACCTGGGGCTCACCCCCAAACCTGCACGCTGGCGGCGAGGACGCCTTTGCGGCCAAGTTAGGTATAAGCGGGGTCCTGCAATGGAACACATTCATGGGTTCGTCAGATAATGATTACGGATATGGCATCGCGGTTGACTGGGTCGGAAATGTGTATGTTGCCGGGACAAGCTACGCGACCTGGGGTTCACCAATAGACGCCCACTCCGGCAGTACGGATGCCTTTGCGGCCCATATCTATCATCAATCAGAGCCTTCAACACTTGATGTTACGCCAAACTACCTGATTATGGTTGAAGGTCACATAGAATATGTGGATGTCTCAGGAGGGACCGGTGTCTATTCCGTCTCCTCCAGTGATAGCTCCGTGGCGACGGCAACGGTGCAGGGATATATAATCACCATTACCGCTACTGGGCCGGGCAATGCGACTATCGCTGTCACCGATACAAGTACCAACTCGGCCGTCGTATCTGTTATGGTGACCGCGGACCCATCTATTTTCAGGGTTACCCCCACAAGCCTGAACCTTTCTGAAGGGCAATCAGGCACACTCACTATCAGCGGGGGGGCATCTCCATATACTGCGGTTTCCAGCGACATCTCTATGGCCGACGTCGTACTAAACGGAGACACAGCAGTTGTGACAGGCGTTGCGGAAGGCCCAGCTATAATCACGGTAACCGACAAGGATTTCAACAGCATAACGGTTTCTGTAACAGTAACATATGCAATTGCCGTCACCCCACCGACCCTGTCTATAACCGAAGGAGACATGGTAACGGTCTCAATAAGCGGCGGTGAAAGTCCCTACAGCGCTTCTTCCAGTAACACTTCCGTGGCAACGGCCTCAGTCTCCGGAAGCACAGTCACCATTACCGGCAACGGCGAGGGTGCTGCAACTGTCACTGTCACTGATAATAATTCTATTTCGGCTTCTATCTCCGTTACTGTTTCCGCCTTGACCCCGCTGCTTTCAATCAGCCCCTCAAGTATCGACATCACCGAGGGAGATATGGGCACCGTCTCAATAAGCGGTGGTGAAAGCCCCTACGGCGCTTCTTCCAGTAACACTTCCGTGGCAACGGCCTCAGTCTCCGGAAGCACAGTCACCATTACCGGCAACGGCGAGGGTGCCGCGACTGTCACTGTCACTGATAATAATTTTAGTTCAGCTTCCATCTCCGTTACTATTTCCGCCTTGACCCTGCTGCTCTCAGTTAGCCCCTCAAGTATAGGCATCACCGAGGGAGATACGGACACCGTCTCAATAAGCGGTGGTGAAAGTCCCTACAGCGCTTCTTCCAGTAACATTTCCGTGGCAACGGCCTCAGTCTCCGGAGGCATAGTCACCATTACCGGTACAGGCGAGGGTAGTGCAACCGTCACTGTCACTGACAATAATTTTAGTTCAGCCTCTATCTCCGTTACTGTTTCCGCCTCGATCCAACCTCTTTCAGTCACCCCCTCAAACCTCACCATAACCGAAGGCAACACGGGACACCTCAGGATCACCGGTGGCACTGGGTTTTACCGGGTTTCATCCAGCGAGACTTCGATTGTCACTGCCGTATTGGGTGGAGCCGTATCAGGAGAGACCCCGGTTTCCGTGATCGGCAAATCAGAGGGGACTGCCACGGTCATTATTACTGACGCAAACTACGCCACAGCATCCTCTGTGGTGACAGTATCTCCCATGGCAAAGGCAATTGTAGTTGCGGGCGGCGGCCCATACGCGGAAAACAGCCTGTGGAACATAACCAAGACCTGCGCTGACTACGCCGTAAAGGTCTTGTATTACCAGGGATATACAAATGACACTGTCTATTACCTTTCTTCCGAGAATGGCTCTGAAGTGGACGGCGCCACCACAACAGCAAACCTGGTATATGCCATTACGGAATGGGCACAAAATGCCAATGATCTCTTGATTTATGTGACCGGTCACGGTGGATACGGGTATTTTCGTGTGGACGAGGCCCAGATTGTTTATGCCTGGCAACTGGATTATTTACTTGACCAGATACAGCAAATCATTCCTGGCAGGGCAACGGTCATCTATGACGCATGCCAGTCCGGGAGTTTTCTTGGGTACCTGGTCCCACCCACAGGAAAGGAAAGGGTCATTGCTACAAGCGCATCTCAATTCGAGGAGGCCCTCTTTGCCGCAGAGGGACAAGTATCGTTTTCTTACCTGTTCTGGTCAAGCATGTTTACCGGCGCCAGTTTTCATGAATCCTTTGTTCAGGCCGCCGATAGCATAGGTGTGTCCTATAACCAGACCCCGCTTCTTGATGCAAATGGAAACGGCATCGGAAATGAGGGCGTTGACACCAACGCCGCCGATAACATCCAAATAGGGAATGAAGCGTCAACCGCCGGAGATATCCCTTTCATTGCGAGCGTTTCTCCTCACCAGGAGCTGGTTGATGTAACCTCGGCACTAGTTTACGCCCAAGGCGTTGTGGGCACTGACGGGATCGGCAGTGTGTTTGCCGTCATTACTCCCCCTGATTATACCACGGGCTCGCCGGACATACCGGCTATCAACCTGCCAATTCTGGAATTGATTCACGTGGACGACAGTCGATATGAGGGCACATACATGGGTTTTACAACCAGTGGCACTTACAATATAGCCATCTACGCCACCGACGTCAGCGGCGTTATATCGCTGCCTGAGGAGACCCAGGTCACGGTAACAATTGACCTGTGGTCGGGCGCCACGGACCTCGGAGACGGCTGGAAATATCTTGACTGGTTTGGGTCTTTCTGGGTGGATGAGAATTCCCCATGGATCTATCACAGTGAACACGGCTGGGTATACGCCCATGGCAAAAACACGAGCGATATCTGGTTCTATACAATCGAGCTGGACTGGTTCTGGACTTCCGCGATGGCATACCCCATGATCTATGTCAGCAGAGAAGGAATATGGACATGGGAACTGTGGTATTAGCCATTACCTATCCGGAAACAGCTTTCTTTCTTCGGCCGGCAAGGCGCGCTCAGTTCCACCCCTTCCGGCCTGGTTCCCAGTTGCAAAACATCTGTGTCAAGTAGTTGGGTTGCTGATGCGAAGCACCTTCGCATCTCTCAAGCGTAACTCGTGTCTAAACCAAAATCAGGATTTCTCGTCAAGGTCAAGGAAGATCAAGGCACGGAATTGTTTTGATCTCCCGCCGAGATTGGCGAAAAAGACAGTCCTCGGTAGGGCACTGACTCCCTTAGCTCTTGCAAGCCTTCTATTCTTTCACTTTTTCTCCTGCCTCAGCTGATAGCCTCTCTCTGACCCTTTGTTTCAACCTCTTCTGTCTGCGCTGACGTCTACGGTCTATTTCACGCCGTCTCTCAATCTTTTTATGTCTTGCCATAGGATGTGAACCCCTCCTTAGTCTACCTCAAGGCCCAAAAGGGCCGGGCATCTTGTTTGGTTTAAAACTAAAATTCTCTCCCTAACCCCATATTCTATTCGGGGGGAGGAAGACAGATCAATTATTACGGGGTGCGAGACCTTTGATCATGTCTGCTGCCTGAGAAATGAAAAACGCTACTCCTGCAACCATTATAATAGTAGCCCCTGACGTAAAATCGTAATTATAGGAAAGCCACAGGCCGGTGAGAGTAAAAAGGATTCCGAGGAAAACTGAGAGCACCATCATTTCACCCAAGGACCCGGTATATTTCTCCGCAATATAGGGAGGAATGGTCAAGAGGGCGATGACCAGTATCAGACCCACAACCCTTATGATCATGACTACTGAAAGGGCTGTCATACAGAGTAGGACCAAATAAAGCAGTCTCACCGGAATCCCGACAACAAAGGCAAATTCCTCGTCGTAAGACATCGCTATAAACTCCTTGTATAGAAAAACTGTGATCAAAAGTATAACAATATCCAACGGGATCATGAATAAGATATCCGTCTTAGGCACCGCGAGAATGCTCCCGAAGAGATAGCTCATGAGGTCCACATTATAACCCGGCGTAAGGTCGATCAGAATAATCCCAAAGGCCATGCCTACGGCCCAAAGCACACCTATAATCGTATCCGCTCTGTGTTTGCTCTTTAGGCTGACCGCGCCCATGATCATTGAGACTGCGACAGCGAAAAGAGCCGCACCAAGTGTTGGAGGAAACCCTGTGAACAAGGCAAGTCCTATACCGCCATACGCCGCATGGGCAATCCCTCCCGAAATAAATACAATCCTGTTGACAACAACAAGAGTGCCAATAATTCCGCACGAGATACTTACCAGGACCCCTGCAAACAGGGCGTTTCTCATAAACTCAAACTGCAGGGCATCCCACATCTCATTTGTCCCCGTGCAACGGTAGAACACGATGAGGCATCCCATGTGCGATTAAATCAACCGGGCATTGATAGGCCATATTGACCATTTCGTCGGTGATCTTCCCTTCGCCGTGGAAGACAAGCCTCCGGTTTACACAAGCCATTGATTTCACATCACGGGATATCGCCCCAATATCGTGAGTAATAACCACAATGGTCACCTTCTTGTTCAACTCTCTGAGAAAATCATAGAGGTTGATCTCAAATTCCGGATCGACACTGGCCGTGGGTTCATCCAAAAAAAGGATCTCGGGATCCGTAGCCAGCGCCCTGGCAATAAAGACTCTTTGCCTCTGTCCCCCGGAAAGCTTGCCGATCGGCATGTGGCCGTAATCCCACATGCCCACCCTTTTCAAGACTCCTTCAGCCTTCAGACGGTCCTTGCGGGAATACCATCTGCCAATGCGGGATCGATGCAATCTGCCCATCAACGCGATCTCCATGACAGAGATGGGAAATGAGATATTGAAATCAATGTTCTGGGGAACGTATCCGACCCTGTGCCGGGCATCGTGGGGCGGCTCACCCAGGATCTTAATAACCCCCCTATCCGGCTTCAGCATACCTAAGAGGAGCTTCAGGAGGGTTGTCTTACCGCCTCCGTTGGGTCCGATAATCCCTAAAAAATCACCATGTTCCAAGGTAAAGCTGACGTCCTCAAGAATCAGGGTCTTATAGTAAGAAAACCTGACGTCCTTCACCTCAATGGCATGGGTTCCCATATTCCCTCCCACCCCGGCAGCAAGAACCGGGTAGGGTCACTTTTCAAATAGTAAACGCGATTAGGTGCTTCCCCCTGTTTGTTGAACTGATTCAACTAATCCCTAGAGGACGGGAAGTATCTCTAAACTCAGATCGGCTGCCGTCGCTGAATGGGTCAGGGCACCCACGGAAACAAAATCTACGCCGGTCCCGGCAACATCCAGAATCGTTTCCAGGTTGATGCCGCCCGAGGCCTCGATCATAACCCTACCTTTCAAAAATTGAACCACCTTTCTCATTTGCCGCAGGTCCATGTTGTCGAGCATTATCGTATCAGCGCCTGCCTGCATCGCCTCCTTGGCCCCTGCCAGGTCTTCAACCTCAACCTCAATCCGCAAGGAGTGAGGGCCGCCCTTTGTGGCAAGCTCCACGGCCCTGGTAATAGAACCGGCCGCAGTGATATGATTATCCTTTATGAGGATCCCGTCAAACAGGCCGAAACGGTGGTTTAACCCTCCCCCCATCCGAACGGCATATTTATCAAGCAACCTGAGTCCAGGGGCCGTCTTCCTCGTATCCAATACCCTCACACCAAGAGATCTCACCCTTTCCACACATTGCCTTGTCAAGGTGGCGATTCCGCTCATTCGCTGCAAAAAATTGATTGCTGTCCTTTCCCCCTGCAAAATTGAATTCAGCGGACCTGTAAGGACGCAAATCCTTGAACCTTTGGGGACTTGCTCGCCTTCCTCAAAACACTCTTCAAGCTCAATTCTGGGATCTATTAAAGAGAAAACCTTCTTAAAGACAGGCAGCCCGGCAAGCACCAGTTTCTCGCGTGCCAAAAGATACGCCTTACCCATCGTTACGGAATCCACAATGGTATTTGTGGTTATATCACCTGATCCAAGATCTTCTTCAAGGGCAAAGCGAACGATCCGTTCCAACAAATGGTGATGTTCAATCATCGATCGTCTCAATTAGCCGGAAGCTTTGATTCAACTTTTCCAGTTTCAGGGACAGGGTCTCAACCTTGTCTTTGACCTTAGCTATTATTTCGGCCGGGGCCTTTTCCATAAAATCTGAATTCAAAAGCTTTTTGTTAGAAGATTCAATATCTTTTTCAACCTTTTTAATCTCTTTTCGCAACCTTTTCCTCTCTTCCTCAAAGTCCAGAAGTCCTTTCAAAAGCACATGGACCTGGTTTTGAGCAAATACAGCGGTTGCGGAGGCCTCCGGTTTTGAAACCCCGGTGGCAACGGACACTTCGGCCACTCCAGCCAGAACCCGAATATGCTGTAGATTGCGGTTCAGGATATCCGATCCCTCCTTGTCGGCCACGTCAATGAGGATACTGAGCTTTTTGGAAGGAGGTATGTTCATTTCGCCGCGGATGTTACGAATTCCAGAGATAATACCCATGAGCAGCTCCATTTCTTTCAGGGCACCTTTGTCCTCCGAGAAATCGGATCTCTCAGGAAATGCTGCGATCATAATGCTGTCTTCCGTCCCCGGCAGCTTCTGCCATATCTCTTCAGTCACAAAAGGCATAAATGGATGCAAGAGTTTCAGCACGGCCATGAGAACATCTTGGATAGTGGCCCTTGAAGATTCTTTCCGGGCCCTATCCTTTCCATAAAGGCTATGTTTAGCCATCTCGAGATACCAGTCACAAAACTCGTGCCAGACAAACTGATAACAGAGGCCTGCAGCTTCATTGAAACGATAGTCTTCAATAGCCTGCGCTGCGTCCATGCTGACCTGGCCCAATCTAGTCAAGATCCAGCGGTCGGAAAGGGTATAGTATCTGTTTTCACTGACCGTATTGACTCCATCTTCCAGATTCATCAGTACGAATCGAGCGGCGTTCCATATCTTGTTTACAAAATGACGATAACCCAGAATCCTTTCTTCAGAAAGCTTGACATCCCTACCCTGTGCCGCCAGGGCCGCCAGAGTAAATCTAAAGGCGTCTGTACCAAACTCATCCATCACCTCAAGAGGATCAATGACGTTTCCTCTAGACTTGCTCATTTTTTTGCCTTCCGCATCTCTGACGAGGGCATGAATATAAACGTCTTTGAAAGGGATATCACCCATGAAATGAATCCCCATCATCATCATCCTGGCCACCCAAAAAAAGAGGATGTCAAACCCTGTGATCAGAACCGAGGTAGGGTAGAAGGTCTCGAGTTCATCGGTCGAGTCAGGCCATCCGAGTGTGGAAAAGGGCCATAGCGCCGAACTGAACCAGGTATCAAGGACATCTGTTTCCTGTAGGATTCTTGTGCTCCCGCAAGACTTACAGACTACAGGGTCTTCCTTGACCGCGTGGACCTCCTCACATTCTTCGCAATACCACACAGGGATACGGTGTCCCCACCAAATCTGCCTCGAAATACACCAGTCTTTTATGTTATCCATCCATTCAAAATACACCCCCTCCCAATTGGAAGGGGATATTCTCGTCTTTCCGTCTCTAACCGCTTGGCTCGCCTCTTTGGCAAGCTGTCCGGCCCTAACAAACCACTGTTTTGAGAGAAGGGGCTCGATTATGGTCTTGCACCGATAGCAGTACCCCGCCGCATGCAGGTAAGGCTCAGTTTTCACCAACAGGCCGGCCTGTCTCAAGTCGCCCAGGATCTTCTCTCGGCACTCAAATCTGTCCATGCTTTTGTAAGGGCCGGCCAGTTCATTCATTCTTCCATTCTCATCAATTACTTTGATCCTGTCGAGTTTGTGCGTATTACCGATTGCAAAGTCATTGGGATCATGGGCCGGTGTTATTTTGAGGGCACCGGTTCCAAATTGTGTATCCACATATCTGTCAAGAATAACGGGAATCACCTTGTCCAGCAAAGGCAAGAGCACATGTTTCCCCGATAAGCCATTATAGCGTTTGTCTTCCGGGTTTACTGCCACCGCCGTATCGCCCAATAAGGTTTCAGGTCGTGTGGTCGCTACTGTCAGATGGCCGTCCCGGCTTTCAAAAAGATACCGAATGTAGTAGAGATAGCTTTCGGTCTCTTCGTGCTCCACCTCAAGGTCGGCCAAGGCGGTATGACATCTGGGGCACCAGTTGATGATGTAATCTCCCTTATAAATAAGCCCTTCCTCGTACAACCGCACGAAGACTTCTCTGACTGCCCTGGAAAGGCCTTCATCCATGGTGAACCTTTCCCTGTGCCAATCACATGAACACCCTAATCTCTTTAGCTGATTAATAATCACTCCCCCATACTTGGTTCGCCAGTCCCAGACAAGCTCTGTGAATCTCTCCCGACCTATGGCATGGCGGTCGGTGCCTTTGGAGGCCAGATCCTTTTCTACAACGTTCTGTGTGGCAATGCCCGCATGGTCGGTACCAGGCTGCCAAAGGACATTGCAGCCTTTCATTCTCTTGAAACGGCATATAATATCCTGAAGGGTGTTGTTCAAGGCATGACCCATGTGTAGGCTGCCTGTTACATTGGGTGGTGGAATCACGATACAAAACGGGTCCTTATCAGAACGTCCTTTCGCACAGAAAAGTTCGTTCTTCTCCCAGTATTCATACCATTTTCTTTCAACCTGCTTGGGTTCGTAACTTTTGGATATGATCGTTCTTTCCATCAATCAACCACTCCTTGAAATCAATTTATCGGAGACTCACTGTATCAGGGCGAAAGAGTTGGTTCAAGCGGTTAACTAGTGCCTGAAACAAAATCAGGATTTTTCGTCGGAGTCAAAAAAGATCGAGATTCTAGCCGCAGGAATTTCTTAGATTGCGGGATGTGTCTTGACTTCTTGAGAAATGACATCGACTTCTTACAAAAAAAAGGGGTTGTAGTATTCACAACCCCCAAACTGAACACGAATTCGTCCAGATTTAAATCCGGCCCATAGCTCAATTCTATGCTGCTTCTATGCTCTGCTTCAAAGCATCGATAGCCTCTGTGATCACTCTTTCCGCTACCGCTGCCGTGGTTTCTCGCGCTACCCTTTCTGCAACGGCTGCCATTGTCTCACTTGCGACCCTCTCCACAACATCTTGTACTACTCTGGTTATGATACCCTCAATCCGTTCCTCATATACTCCAATCAATTCTTCCCCGATTTGCTCGTCTGCAGGGGGTTTAACTTCGCTTTGATCCTCAACAGCGATATCTGATAAGACATCCCGACTTGGCCCATCCACTTCCTCCTTGAGCCCTTCAATTTCAGCAGAAACTTCAAGATCAGATTCGGTCCCCGCCAGCACTTCCGTCCCCGTTGCGCTATCGGAGTCGGTATCCAAGAGGTCGAGTTCGCTGTCCGACATTCCGGATGGTTCTAATTCCTCAAACATGGAATCAAGATTCGTTTCAAGACCCGCAGGCGTTTCTTCTTCCAGGACTTCATTCAATTCTTCTTTGACATCAAGGCCCTCTTCTATTAGTTCCCCCTCACCTAATATCTCCTTCAGGTCACCAGATTCCGAAATTTCCTCATCTTCACCAATTTCCACATCAAGCGATTCCGATCCTTCGGCCATGGATTCGAGATCCAATTTCCCACTCTCAGAGGCATCTTCTTCAAGGGAATCCTCCAGTTCATCCAGCCCAAATTCCAGGTCTTCCTCCTCGCCTAACAACTCCTCCAGTTCATAAGATTCTGATGCTTTCTCCTCTTCGGCAGTTTCCACTTCAGGTGTCTCAGACCCTTCGGCCATGGACTCGAGATCCAATTCCTCCCTCTCAGAAGCATCTTCTTCAAAGGAATCCTCCAGTTCATCCAGCCCAAATTCCAAATCTTCGTCCTCGCCCAACAACGCCTCCAGTTCATCAGACTCTGATGCTATATCCTCTTCGGGTGTTTCCACTTCAGGTGTCCCCAACTCTTCGGCCACGGATTCGAGATCCGATTCCCCACTCTCAGAGGCATCTTCTTCAAGGGAATCCTCCAGTTCATCCAGCCCAAATTCCAGGTCTTCCTCCTCGCCCAAAAACGCCTCCAGTTCATCAGACTCTGATGCTATATCCTCTTCGGGTGTCTCCAATTCTGCAAGAGCAGAATCTAGACCTGCTTCAAGACTCTGAGGTTCATCTTCTCCTGGAGACTGGTCTAAGGTCAGATCTGATTCTCCAATGATCCCTCCCTTTTCAACAATATCAGTGAGTTCTATGATTTCGGCATCCGATGGAGAATCGCCACCTGCGTCTTGAATCTCATCTTCAGAAAACTCATCAAAATCGAAATTGAGAAGATCATCCTCCCCATTCTTGGCCTCTAGGATAATATCGTCCTTATTGCTCATGACGGCACCCCATGCTGGAGTTGGCAGGTGATTTACTGAAAACGAAACTTGCGAAAATTAACACAAACCCTTGGTTATGTCAAATGTTTTTAACTATGCGTTAATCAAGGCAATATCATGTCGATACTCTAATTGGCGCCAAGGCTGTGAGTATCTTTGAAACATCCCAGTATATCTCAGCTGTTGATCCCTAAATGCCGGGAAGTCCGCTTTGATCTCGACAAAGGATCCTGATTTCTGTCCGTCCATCGACCGACTCTTGACCTTGACAGGAAATCCTGCTAAGAAAGACTTGCCAGTGGGCGATTAGCTCAGTTGGATAGAGTGCTGGTCTCCGGAACCAGAGGTCGCGCGTTCGAGTCGCGCATCGCCCGCCAAGAATTTCCGAGAAATGATACGCTGGAATACCCCTTTCTCAACGAGTGACCCCGGTATGTCCATCTGGACCCTTTGCGAACAGGGCTGGTTGACAAAATAGAAATGCCGAATTCCAGGTAGAAGCACCGGTTACCCGGCGCTCCCCCCACAGATCCGTACGTGAAGATTTCCCTCATACGGTTCCTCGGTTCCAACTCTTTTTACCAAATTGGAAA
>JAXHTA010000720.1:0-1723 GCA_034190285.1 Thermodesulfobacteriota bacterium
CAAGGCGGTGTCAAACCAAGGGCCATTTGAAAAAGCTCTACGTCTCTCATAATGAAAACCGATTTATCATTCTTGCTGTAGGTAAATCAAGGCTTACCCACTCAAAACAGCGAGGAACCTTTATCTTTCCACCATAACACGGCCTTTGGCAGAGATGGGCTATTATGTCTTCCCCGTGGCAGTGATCGATGTTCTGATAAAGGAAAACGGGGTGCCTTCTCCCGAAGACATGGCCGAGGTGCCCTTGAGTAAAATCCAGGAGGTAATTAATCCAGATGCGGTATTGTACATGACCGTTGTGGAGTGGGGCACCAAATATCGGGTAATCGATTCCGTGACAATCGTCCATGTTAAGGGCAGCCTTATAGATACGAACACAGGAATCGTCCTGTGGGAAGGGGAGCACACTGTCACGGAGAGTTCAAGCTCGGGCCAGAATAGTATAATTGGGATGTTGGTGGCAGCTCTGGTCAACCAGATCGTCACCAGCTTTTCAGACCCTTCCAGGGATGTGGCCAGGGCCACAAATGCCCAATTGTTCTTAAATCAACACAACGGCCTGCTGCTGGGCCCACGTCACAGCCAGTTTGAAATGGATCAGCGCGATCATCGTGCCTTGCAGAACCAGACCATCTCGGAATCATCCCGCCCCTAGTACTTAAGCCAAGTGAGGGCCATTAATGTTACACCTGTCGAATATGTGACGCTATTAGTAAGTTTTCAAAAAGCTCGGGAAGCCAAAAGGCCCATGTGGGGCTATCTTTTGAGGCCGCAACACAAATTCTTACTTTGCACGCCTTGCTTTCGGCGAAAGATCATGATCTTCGTTCAGACACTAGGTCAGCGCTGATGTACGGCACATGACCTTGACACAGAATCCTGTTTTCCATATATTCAATAAATGCAAAGGGATGCCGCAGGCCATTTTCTCTGAACGGTTCTGAGGACGAGGTTATTCATGATAGATGAAATGGCCACAGTCAAGGATTTCCATGGGGGTTAAACTATGCAATGCCCTAAATGCAGGAAAGTAATTTCAGAGGCTTCTTCTTCATGCCCCAACTGCGGACACGACTTGAGTCTTTATCATTCTATCGCATTGATGAGTGATGATTTAGTGAAGATCAAGGCGGATGCATTCGCTCTTTCGAAAAAGATTGACCTGATGCAGTCACGCTTTGTTCAGCTCGAGCGACAGATCCCCAAGCATTCACCGGAAGATGAATTTCACCTTGAGACCCAGAAAGAGAGCCAGTCAGAATCCGGATCAGCTCCCAAAGGCCATGGTCAACAGATGCCTGCCCAAAAACAAGAACGGCCTGTTGCTCCACCTCCCCGGCCAGCCGGATCAAGACTTGAATCCGAACTCCGGCCCACTGAATGCGGCGAGTCCGAGGTCAAATTCGGCCAGAAATGGCTGCTCATCGCGGGAGTAATTCTCACGGTTCTCGCCGTGGGCTGGTTTCTGAAGTATTCCTTTGAGCAAAACTGGATTGGGCCTGCGGGCCGGGTTTCCCTGGCGTATCTCATGGGCATTGGATTTCTTTGCGGGGGAGAGTTTTTCAGAAGAAGGGACTTCGATGTTTTCGGACTATATCTCATTGGCGGAGGTATTGCCACTCTCTATTTCGCCACATTTTCGGCATTTCACATATATCATCTCTTATCCCAGGCAACCGCCTTTGGCATTATGGCGCTTGTTACAGCACTGGCAGGAGTCCTG
>JAXHTA010000721.1:0-1715 GCA_034190285.1 Thermodesulfobacteriota bacterium
CAGATTTTATCCATTCTCTTACATTGGTTATTGTCGCAGCGTGGTTATCAAACTGAAGCCCAACCAAGTGAGGATTTTCGTGTACAGATATTGCCTCTACCTGACATTCTGTTGAGGTTGCCAGAATCTCCACATGCTTGGGTAAAGGCAGCTGAACTGCTTGTGAGTGCCATTTGAAAAGGGGAAAGGAATCGCTGACGTCACGAAAAAGAGGATGAATACGGCCCTTTTCGGTAATCTCACCAGGGATAAATCCCACACTCATACGATCGTTCGGACCAACCTTGGCACCCAGTGCATCAGCGAGGAGTTGATGCCCCAGGCAAAATCCAAGATACGGCTTGCCCAATTCAATGGAGTACCGTATAGCCGCTTTTTCTGCCTTTAAAAATGGGTATTTTTGTTCCTGATCAATATTTGGTTCCCCTCCTAAAACAATTAATCCATCATATGAAGACAGGTCAGGAATTGGTTCGTGCCATACCTCAACAACGCAAAGCAATATTCCGTGTTTTTTTGCTGCGCAGATCAGGTGATCCCCTGGCCCTTCCCAGGGCATATGCTGAAAGACAAGAAAACGTTTGGTCATTTCGTCACCTAATTGCATTACTTCCTTTTTCCTCAGTCCTTATTCTGACACACTCACCCAGATCCAGAACAAATATCTTGCCGTCACCAATAGTTCCAGTTTGGGCCCCCTTGACAATAGCCTTTATAGCGGGTTCACGAATTCCTCATTTACTGCAATATTCAGCCTTAATAGTTTAATAGCCAAATCCCTCCTGTTTAAACAATGGTTAGAATTCGAAGGAAAAACCCAGGCCAGCAGAAAAAACATCCTTACTATCTAAAGACTGTTCTTTGATTTGATCACGCATCGATCCGTCCGGGGAAAAAAGAGTAATTGACATGAAGGTTCATTACCCCTCCCAGTTTCTCAAAGATCCCTCCCAATGGTACCGCCACGTTAAGACCAAAATTCATATCGAAAAGACCGGAAAAGTCATCTACCATCGTGTAATAGGAAGCAAAAATGGTGTTACCAATACCTGTACCAAAAGACGGGGTAAAAGTAATCCCGGCCATTTCTATGTCATGACTCATGGCTAAATTCCAGTAGAGCCCACCAGCATTATCTTCGATATCGGCATACACGGTGAGGGATGGATTGAGGGGAACTCCCAAACCAAAAGTGGCGTATAGTTCCTGAGTAGATTCTATAGCAGTATGGGGAAACTGATAGTAGATCCACCCTAAGGAGTACTGCAAAATTTTACATTCACCGCTATAGTCCAGATAATAATCAACCTCAGTAGAGGCTGGCGATACTCCGACGCCACCTTCAGTAGGGTTTTTCGCACACAATACATTATTCCAGATTCCAAAGGTCGCCCCTTTAAAACTCACGGAGACATCAGGTTGAAACACCATATCATCGACCCAGGTAATCCCTCTCCAGACATATTTACTATTTGTATCCAGGTTTACCGATACTGAAAGGTCTTTACGGAATTTCTCCAGAATTTGAGCGTTTATGTTTCCAGGTACCATGATAGCGAACATGAGTATGACAAAAATCATCCTTTTCATCGTGCACGTTTCTTCCTCTTCCTTTTTCTGTTTCTGGTGGTGTTACCTATATCCCATTTTGTTGAACCGATAATTCCCCTTGTAAAGCAACCCCCATGCCATCCTTAGAACCACATCGCGCGAAC
>JAXHTA010000722.1:0-1714 GCA_034190285.1 Thermodesulfobacteriota bacterium
CAAGGGCCGAAGAATATATTAATCGAGTCAAGGGAGAGCGGAAAAGAAAGGAAGAGGCCAGGGAACAACTGAAAACAAAAAAACTTGAAGGGGTAAGGGAAGTAAAAAAGGCTACACCGGAAAAAGTTTTTAAGGAGGAATACAAGAGTGGCACTGAAGTTGAAAGGAATGTTATAGATTCTTATGAGGCGTTTAAGGATCAATGGATAGGAAAGAAAGACTTAAAGTATAGTGGTCCCCATAAATGGGACAGTGTGCTAAGGTAGAGGCAAACTGTCCTAAAAAAGGGGAATTTATGAAGCGGAAAAATTACAGTAAAGAATTGAAGGCCAAAGTTGCTCTTGCCGCACTTAAAGGGCACCAGACCTCCAACGAGATAGCCGCTGAATTTGGGGTTCATGTCAGCCAGGTTAACCGTTGGAAAAAAGAAGCCGTTGAGTCCCTTCCCTCCGTCTTTGGAAATACACAGGCCAATAAGGAGAAAGAGATGGAAAAGGAGCGAGATGGACTGTATCGCCAAATTGGAAAACTCCAGGTTGAGCTGGACTGGTTAAAAAAAACAACAGGGCATCTGGCATGAGCGTCAAAGAAAAAAAGCACTTAATTGATAGTGAGCATCAGCTGAGTATTGAACGGCAGTGTGAGTTGATCCGACTGCCTCGTTCCAGTTATTATCGGGAAAACGCCAATGGACAAGAAAGTCCGGAAAATCTTGAAATAATGCGTCTGATCGATGAAGAATACACAAAGCATCCTTTTTATGGAACCCGGCAGATGCGGAATTCTTTGCGCCGCAAGGGGTACAAAGTTAATCGGAAACGAGTCCAACGACTTATGCGTAAAATGGGACTTCGGTCGATTGCGCCAAAACCGAATACCAGCAAGCCGAATATCGAGCACAGAGTGTATCCTTATCTTCTTGGGGGCATTGATGTGACCTGCCCCGATCAGGTTTGGTGTTCTGACATCACCTATATCCGAATGGCAGGTGGATTCGTATATTTAACGGCGGTTATGGACTGGTACAGCCGTTATGTCCTTTCCTGGGAAATTTCCATCTCCATGGACAGCGAATTCTGTGTGTCAGCTTTGGATCGTGCTCTACGATGCCATGATAAGCCTGATATCTTTAACACGGATCAGGGGTCCCAGTACACCAGCAAGGAGTTTACTGGAACACTCAAAAATCATGATATTAAAATCAGCATGGACGGCAAGGGACGTGCTATGGATAATATATTTATAGAGCGTTTATGGCGTTCCGTTAAATATGAAGAGGTATATCTTAAAGAATACCAGTCTGTTAAAGAACTGCGTAGGGCGTTGAAAAAGTATTTTGACTTTTACAATCATCAGCGGCCTCATCAAAGTTTTAACGCCAAGACGCCTGCAGAAATTTACTTCAATCAGGTTAATACGGCATTGGCAGCATGAACATGGAAAATAAAAAAGGAATTCTATCTGATTATAATGGGGGCTAGCCACCAACCCCAGGGATTTAAAGCTTTATGGACCAAAGCATGGTGATAAAAATGGCAAACAAAAAGTGGAAAAACCAGCCCGAAAGACTCTACCTTATTTTGGGTGAAATTCTGTCTTGACAAAGGGGTCCACTATAGATTGCTTCATTCGTTCCTATGCATCTTATATCTACTTCGCATAAAGGCGAACATGGGCAAGAAATCAAAACATGGGGTGAAATCAAAAAGGGGTA
>JAXHTA010000723.1:0-1700 GCA_034190285.1 Thermodesulfobacteriota bacterium
CTTCTACCCATATTGTTTATCCTCTGCTCACCGTTGCTTCGCCCCGTTTTCTTCTCCCCGGGGAGAGGAAAACAGTAGGTATTCTCTGGCCTCTGCCTTTTACAATCTGTTGCGTTTAATGTCAAGAAAAAATACAATATATGGGGTAAGCTCTTGAATCCTGGATAAGTAGGAAAGATATGAAATTGGAATTTATAGATGCACGTGATCTGCCAGATGCCTGGTTTCAGTGCGTGTATAGGCTACTCGCGGCAGGCCGGGAATATGTTATTGCCAGAGGCAGTTATGAAGGACAAAAACGGCTTGAATTCGACCATGTCACCATACACGTCAAATACCCCGGTGTACGTCCCCTCTTGCCGGATATTCCTCCTTCCCTTGGAATCCCCAACCCTGTGGCCGAGGGGTATCTGGAGGAATATCTCCCATACCTTATGACGTCGGTCAAACAGCCCGGTGAGGACTATACCTACGGCCAATACCTGGAATCCCAGATCAGCGAAGTCATTCGCATGTATACAGAAGAAGGTTACGAAACAAACCAGGCATACATGAGCGTGGGGGACTCCCAATCAATCTATCTCAAAGATCCTCCATGTCTCCGGGGCATTGACACTCGCATCAGGGAAAACAAGCTCCACTTCATCGTCTATTTCCGGTCCTGGGACCTGTGGAACGGTTTTCCTGCGAACTTGGGGGCTATTCAACTCCTAAAAGAATATATGGCGTCCAGTATAGGTGTTGACGATGGCGAGATTTTAGCCTCCAGCAAGGGGCTTCATCTCTACGATTATGTCTGGGAGCTAGCCAAATTGAGGACCATGTGCAACAACCCTTCTCCACTTGAAACAGGCCCGGCCAGGGGAAACCAAGATGAAGACTGACCTTAAAGGGCTGGAAGCCGGTGAAATGGAGGATTGGGCCGTTGGTCATGGCCTTGAAGCCTATCGTGGCCGACAGATCAGGCACTGGCTTTTCAAACGCCTGGCAAGCTCCTTTGAAGAGATGACTGATCTCGCAAAAACTATGAGGGCTTTCCTCAAAGAAAAGGCAAGCATAAATGTCTTAAGAAATGAAAAGACCTTGATGTCTGAAGACGGTACCAAAAAATTCCTTTTCAGGCTGCATACCGGGCATCTTGTTGAATCGGTGCTTATACCGGAAAGGGGACATTTTACCCTTTGCATCTCGTCGCAGGTAGGCTGTGCCATGGGTTGCCGTTTTTGTCTGACAGGCGCCCATGGGCTTCAGAGCAACCTCAAGGCATCTGAGATCGTTGACCAGGTTATTCAGGTGAAGAGGTCCATGACTGACCCGGATCGGTTGACCAACATTGTACTTATGGGCATGGGTGAACCCCTTGACAACTATGATTCAGTAATGAAGGCTATCGGGAACCTGATCCGCGGGGATGGCATGGGCTTTTCCAGCCGTAGACTGACGCTCTCCACATGTGGACTGGTACCTCAGATGGTCAAAATGGGCCGTGATGTCACGGTCAATCTAGCCGTATCCTTAAATGCCGCAGATGACAAAACTCGCAGTTTTCTGATGCCTATAAACCGAAGATATCCCTTGGAGAACCTGCTCAAGACTTGCAGGCATTTTCCCCTTCCAAACAGGCGGATGATCACGTTTGAATATGTACTCATTGATCATATAAATGACAGCGACCAGGATGCGCTAAGACTGTCCAGACT
>JAXHTA010000724.1:0-1700 GCA_034190285.1 Thermodesulfobacteriota bacterium
CCACAGCGTCTCGCGCAGCCTGCAAGACATTTAGAGTTCCCTTAACATTGGTGTCAACATAGGATTCGGGTGCTATATACGAATAGGGTATGCCAATAAGCGCCGCGAGATGGAATACCACCTCCACCTTATCCATAGCAGTCCTGACACAATTGAAATCTCTGATATCACCGGTGATGACCTCAACCTGTCGAACGGTTTCGTCGGGGAGGATATCCAGCCAACCCCAGCGATTAAAGGAATTATAATACACGAAGGCCCTTACGCGGGCTTCTAATTCTACCAATCGTTCAACAAGGTGACTTCCGATGAAACCGCAGGATCCGGTAACCAGGACCTTTCTACCTCTCAAACTCATTCCTCTCAAATCCATATTGCATTGCATTATTGTCTTGGAACCATAACACTATATTGCTTCTACATTTGCTTGCCACATCTCCCGCTCGAGGATCTCATCGTGCTTTTTGATCATTTCGGCCTCATCCTGTTCGCCCAGAATAGTGTTGGCCCGGTGATAATCCTTTTTCTGACCCACATCAATCCAAAAGCCATCGATCAGGTAACTGTTTACCATTCTGCCAGAGGAAATCATTTTGTTGATAAGATCAGTCATATCAAAGAACTCATTCTCGGGGATTTCATTTAATGTGGCAGGGCTCAGCACATAGATTCCGGCATTCACATATTTTTTTATATGAGGTCTTTCAAACAGACTAACAATCCTGCCGTGCTCAACCTCTATGGTTCCGTAGGGAACCTGATAGCTTACCTCCTTCACTGCCACAGTTATATCCGAGTTGTTATTGGCATGAAGCCGGTAAATTGTGCAAAAATCTAGATCAGTCATAACATCCGCATTTATGACAAAAAACGAAAATGGCATATTGCGTGGCAATAGGCTTAACGACCCGGCCGTACCTAACTGTTTTTTTTCTCGAAGGTAATCAATTTGGACACGCCAGGCATCACCGTTTCCGAAATAGTCCTCGATCACATGGGCCTTATAATTCACCGAGATGTAAAACTTGACCACCCCAAGGTCACGAAATCGCTCGATGATTCGCTCAAGCATCGGCTTTCCCTTAATTCTCAACATGGGTTTGGGGACATCTTTTGTTAAAGGACGCAGCCGAGATCCCTGACCTCCAGCCATGATGACCACAGGGCATAAAAGTATTCTTTCCTTGCGCAAGCTCGACTCATAGATTACTCCTACTATCCTTCCAGACTTCGTGACAATTGGAAGCTGATTTATGCTTCTTGTCACCATGATACGGTAGTATTCACCCCTGGAAAGGTCATCTGTAGCGGTAATAGGTTTGTCAATCATTAGCCTGGTAACCTTATCGTTCAGGGAGACACCATTTAAAACCGCCCGTCTGATATCTGCGTTTGTAATAATACCGAGCAGGTTCCTATCATTATCACTAACCAGAGCGATCCCTGTTTTCTCTCGCTCCATATGCTCAAGTGCGCAGTGAAAAGTAGCGTCTTTTGAGATAGTTATGTTTTCAACATCCGTCGTCCAATAGCTCATTTCTCTTTCCCTGGAATAGTTTTTGGAGAAATTCTCTTTTCATAAGAAGTTAGAGAATAACCCCGACGCTTCGGGGTTAAACATGAAAAAGACTCTAAAGATTTCTTACAGTTTCTAAGGAGCCTTGTGAAAATAGGGCACTTTGATGCATGGTGTCCGAAAC
>JAXHTA010000725.1:0-1698 GCA_034190285.1 Thermodesulfobacteriota bacterium
GCTACTGAATGGATGGTACGATATAGAAGGAAGTACCCGGTTTAAGTATCGCTGGACGGAACAGGAGTTTTCCGTTTGGGTTCCCCAGGATACATTATCATTGGATTTGTTTGCCAAGGCAAGTGCCGCTGACGATCTTGATGGAGACACAACGGTGGATGTGTTTCTCGGCAAGGAAAGAGTCGCGAGTGTATTACTCGATAGATCGAAGTGGAAGATGTATAGAATTTTCTTTCCGGGGCGGATTACCGAGAGGACGCTGTGCAGGTTTGTTGTAAACAGGTATTATTGTCCTAAGGAAGAGGGAACAGGTGAAGACGCCAGAAAACTGGGTCTGGCGATCAACAAAATAATTTTTGCAGGGTGAAAGGCGGACCCATATGGCTGTATATTCCGGAAAAAGTACGAATGAAATGATGACGTGGCAAGATTCGATGTGGTGCCCTGATTGTCGCTCAAATCTGGCTGTAGCCGATGATTCCACGGCCCGGGTGGTGTGCACCAAATGCCAGAGGGTCTTCCAGCCTTCCAAAGGGATCTGGGGATTCTTGCCAACTGCTGTTGCCAGTTTTGAGGATAAAGAAAAAGAAAAACAAGGCTGGACAGCGAAAGCCGAAAAAGACCTTGACGCGGGGTGGGATCCACCTCCCGAACATTATCTGTCCCTGCCTGACTACCCCCACCCCTATTATGAGGCAGCGTCCTGGTACCTCAAGATTGTTCTTGCGTATGGAAAACCGTGGACCGGAAAAAAGACGCTCGAACTCGGGGCCGCCGAGTGCTGGGGAACACGTCATTTCGCGGAGGCCGGAGCAGACGCGGCCGCACTGGATTATGATCCGACCCGGATGGAAAAGGGGCAGATCCTGCTGGATCGGCTCCCCATCCGTTTTATCAGGCTTACGGGAGATGCCGAATGTCTGCCGTTCGGAGACAATACTCTGGACCGCATATTTTGTTGTTCAGTGCTCCATCATTTCTTTGATCTTCCCAGGGCCGTTCGGGAAATTTCGCGGACTCTCAGGCCAGGGGGGCTTTTTTTCGGCATTCATGAGGCGTATCACCCGCCTCATTTTTCAAAAGAAAAAACCTTAAGAATGAGTGAGGATACTGTTCCTAATATTGAGGTGGGCATAAACGAAGGCTCATACACTGCCGGCTATTATCGTAAACTTTTCCGGAAGGCAGGTTTGAGATTTGAATTCATTAACCCAACTTGGGACACTCGATGGGAAGGGCCTTCCCTTGTCGTAGGAGAGGGTGAAGGATTATACGGCAACCGTGATTATGTTCCCAAGATGCTCAGAGGTCGAGCTGGAAGAAATAGTCCCACAGGATTGATTGTGCGCCTTCTTCTCCGTTCACGAATGTGGCGGATCGCTGCAAATCCCATAATTTTTCCGTTGATTCGTTTTCAGATATTAAACTGGTCGCAAAAGGAGAGAATCATTATTGCCGAAAAGCCCTAACAGCCAATAAATTTGATCTTTTTCGGAGGCAAGATTAAGAGGATCGGTAAGAATGCAGCCTTTTGAAAATATGGCTCTTTGACCCCTGACCAGCTTACATTTGTTTCAAAGGGACATTGTTATATCAACCCTAACGTTGCATAAATCTTTGGCCCAAAAACGCTACGCTCGCTTTATATCAGGCCATAAAGAAACGTTATGCCATTTTCAGGATCACCCTATGTTTTTA
>JAXHTA010000726.1:0-1697 GCA_034190285.1 Thermodesulfobacteriota bacterium
GAAAGGACATAATCTTCATCATATTGCCCGTCGAAAAGACTTAATATATAGTTTCGCTGATGGTTTTTAAGCCTGCGAAGAGTCTCAGCGTCTCCGATTATGCGATCCATTTCAGTAAAGGAGAGAATTCTATCGTAAAATGCTTCGACGATATCCTCAATATTGTTACTTACAATATTTCTAAGATCGACAAGGGTCGCATTGTCATCTGCAGCAAGGTTGAAATACTCTTTACGGCGCTTAATTTCAAGTTTGGTAATTTTGAGCTGCTCAACAAGTGTTTGATTTGAAGTTTTCATATCTAATGTAGCCCACCTTGCTTTATCGAGATCCAACTGTTGCTTCGCGCGCGGCAGTTCTTTGCCGTCGCTGTGAAAGTATGGGTTGTGTGCCGGGCACGGCCCGGCTGCTAAATGGTGATGTCCAATACTTATGACACGACTCTCGGGCAAAGTCCAGACCTAGCCTGACAGGGGCGAAGGGTAGCTGACGGCAAGGGCTGTTCAATAATGTACCGCCTGAAGGAAGCCTGGAGCAAAGGCATGGGTCAACTTACAGGAATGCCCCGCAACCATTTAGGCCGGAGGGCAGGCATATTTGAGGCGGGGCAAGGCCGGGGCGAGTCTGCAACACAAGATAAAGCCCTATATCCCTCACATGGCCGAGCCACGTATATCTGACATCGTGCCGCCAAAAGCAGCCGTGCTTACCCCAGGAGGACCGTTGCGTCTCGTGCGGAGCCGCAATTGATAACCTGCCGGATATCAAGGGAAACCGCTTAACCAAAACCCCGACGTCAGAGACATAGCGAGTAATGCACCTCCCCCTCTGTCACGATAGTTGTCGCATTGGCTACAGCCTGCTATAAGAGGGGTGAAAAGGAAGACTCATGCGATATTCACAAGAACGTAAAGAAGCCGTGCTGTTTAACAACGGCGGAAGCGAGATCTTTCAGACGAATCATACAAATACATCTTTGTCGATCGTACCCTATCCCCAATGAGAATTGATCATTTCATTGAAAAAGTTCCCTTTCTGGTTGCTGTCGGAGTTGCTGAGGCAGGGAACCGAACGGTATTGGGGTTACAATTTGGAGATAAGGAATCCGCTTCGACTTGGCGTGAATTCTTTAACGATCTCAAAAGACGAGGCCTTAATAGGGTAGCTGTCGCTCTCGGGGTTATGTGCGGCCTTCCGGGCTTGGAGAAAATCTTCAAAGGGGAATTCAACGGTGCCAAAATCCAAGTATGCCAGATCCATTTGGCACTCAATGCCCTTGCCAAGGTTCCAAGGAAACTCAAAACTCGCGATTGCGTACAAAAAACTGAAGAAAGAATTGAGGTCCATAGCTATGCCTTTTTCATTGCTTGCCTAAAAGGTGTCTTCTGTGGACTTCTATTATTAGTTTTGTTTTTTCGGATATTGCCGCGTTTCCCATTTTTTAATCGTGATGCTTTTTAGAACATAACGTGCCCTCAACATGCAGGGCGGGACGCACGGTCTTGTTAAAGGGCTGGTTCGCTTAAAGTTTTCTCTGTAGTTCGTCCTTAGTGATTTCACCATCTCGTAAGATCTGACTGATCTTTGACAGTAGGATTTTTACTTTTGTGTAAAAACAATAGGTTATGATAGGGTAAATTTGTCTTGGCACTACCGGTTCATTGTTTAGCCATAGTCAGAGTTCCTTGATCGTAGCC
>JAXHTA010000727.1:0-1678 GCA_034190285.1 Thermodesulfobacteriota bacterium
CGGTGGTACGATCCTGTTAGCCAACGGCTACCTTGCGGCTGATGCGGTGGTTGAGGACCTGGGGATTGACAAGTGGTGGCAGGAGCCCGACATGGTCAAAAAGGCTAAGGACAAGGGAATGTTGTAGGATCGGGAGGTACGCATGTCGGAAAGGAGGCACTTAGAATGGCAGACAAGGTTTATGATTTGGTTTATGTGGGCGCCGGAAACAAGAATCTGATTAATGCTATGTATGCCACAAAATTCGGCGGGCTTAAGGTGGGTATGTTCGAGACGAGACACGAGGCGGGCGGCGGGTGGTCTTCTGATGAAAGCCCTGCCCCCGGTTTTGTTGCCAACCACTGCTCCCACATCCATTGTTATATCCATCACCATCTTCCCATATGGCTGGATTTCCCGGAGTGGTCGGAGTTCGGCGTGCAGTTCGCAAAGCCCGATGTCGGGCCATGTGTTGTCTTCAGGGAGGATGACAGCTGGTGCGGCGCTTACTCCATCTGGGCGGAGGACTACAGGGACAAGAGCTATAACCTGATGAAAAGATTCTCAGAGAAGGACGCCAAGACATTCTTGTTTTACGAGGAGAAATGGAGGGAAGTCATGTACCCTGCGTTTCTCGAATGGGCCTTCAGTCCCCCTGAGCCTTTCGGCAAGCCTGATGCGCTGGAACGGCTTTTCATGGATCCGGACAGTGGTCTCAGGCCGCAATGGACAGTCATGAGCATTGTGCAACTCATGAAGGAGATATTCGACAGCCCGGAAGTTCAATCCTTCGGGATCAGGGCGGCCCAGTCTGCGGGGGTGGACCCGACGGCCTATGGCACGGCCTTCGCGGGCCTGATCCTGATGCTGGTCTACTGTGATACGGTTATAATAAAGGGGGGCAACCACCAGTGTGCCCATGCCTCCCAGAGGGTGATCTACGACAATGGGGGCGAGATATTTCACCGCCATACGGTTGACAAGATCTTAATAGAAAACGGCAGGGCAAAGGGAATAAGACTTACGGACGGCACTGAGGTCGAGGCGAGATTGGGGGTGCTGTGCGGTCACAATCCTATAAGTCTGGTCTGGGACCTCACGGGTCCTGAGTACTGGCCCGATGAAATCCCGAAGAAGGTGAACAATATAGAGAGGGATTTTGTCGCCATCTCCTGGTATACATGGGCTCTCAAGGAACAGCCGGTTTACAGGGCAGAGTCCTTTGATCCTGATGTGAAAGAGTCCTGCTGGATCAACCTCGCGCGGAAAGGTGTTGAAGTTATGGTGAAGGAGGTCCACAGGCGTATGTCCGGTGAGTGGCCCGACCCTGATGACTTTAACCTCTGCATCGGGAACTGGTCTCATTTTGCCCATGACAATTTTGCCCCTCCCGGTGGTTTTGCTACTGTCCTTACCGAGCAGTTTGTCCAGCCTGCCACAAAATATTCTGATGAGGAGTGGAAGGAATTAGAAAAGAGACATGCGGACGAGATCATCAAATTCTGGGGAAAATACTGCCCCAATGTCACATGGGATAGTGTAATAGGCCATGTGCCCATAACCCCCCAGTTCACGGCGAGGCATGCCCCGAACTTTGGTCCCCAGGGCAACTGGGACGTCATTGACATAAGCGGGCCCCAGCTGGGCAGATTCCGGCCTATAGCGGAGCTTGCCGATCTCAGAAATCTGCCCGTCAAGG
>JAXHTA010000728.1:0-1678 GCA_034190285.1 Thermodesulfobacteriota bacterium
AAAAGAAAATGCTACTTTATTATCGGGAAATGGGCGCAATCTCCGGCTGTTTGGTTGTAGTACGACGGGTGGCATTGGGATAATCGGTCGCCCTGTAAGCCCTCTCGTCGCTTTTAATCAGATCCCGAGCCTCTTCCATGAAGTTGTTGTATCGTTTTTCACTTTCGTAAGACCATGCCACCAGGTGTAATCCATCGCCATCATTGCTGCACCCATCCGGGCCCTACGTCCTTCGTGGTGCCATAATTCATATTATTCCACTTCAAGTCGCTCGTCAAAATATTTGCTCTTGTCCAATAGACCCTTCGCGTACAGGTTATCCACCATTATTTCAGCCGGACGAAAATATCACTATTCATTCCATCATTAAGCCAGGGATAAATCCTCCAGATAATCCCCAGAGTATTGGCATGTTTGCTTCCGCTGAATTGTTTAGCCTCATCCGGATGGCGGAAGGAAGAGTCCTTAAGGGTTACCACCCATGAAACCGGTATTCTATATTCTTTGATCCCAAATCTTGTGTCAGATCGTTCATATTGCTTGTAATGCGCCTTACTCACATCAGGATCAAATGATTCGGCCTTGTGGCAACCATAGCAGGTCATGTTGGCGCTGGTATGTCGGATCTTGGCCCAATCTGCGAAAAGACCTAGATGCTCCTGCTTGTGACATTGAATACAGGCAACAGCTTCCTTGGGTATTCTGTGTTCAATTCTGAACTCCTTGACTTTAGCCACATTTTGTGCGCCTCCGGTTGCAGTGCCGCCTATCATCAGCGCCAGCACCACAGGAATCATCCGTACTACCTAATTCAGGATCATGGCAACCTCCTCTTTGATGTTTTTGTCATTCTCAGAATCCTAATCCTTGGTAAGCATCCTGGTACTGCTTATAGGCGTACGCATCCCTGGTCATATGCACCAAGTTGTGATGGCAGTCAATACATTTTTTCACATATCCGTATCGGGCAAACAAAACATCCCGGTGGGCCACCATGGCGCCGCGCTTGTCAGGAATATTTATGATATTTCCATGGCACTTCCGGCACTGCTCGTTCTTAAAAGACGCATAGGCTTTTTCTTTTTTCAGGGCATGGTCGTACTGGGACATATCCTGGGTGAAATGAACGTAGATGTCCTTGATTCCGTGGGCGGTCTTAGCAAAAGAAGTTGAATGTATCATGGGGTGCGGGCAGGTGGCAGTCCATGCAATCGGCTACAACACCAAGGGCGGTGTTGATGTGGGTAGAAGTCTTCCAGGTGTCCACCGCAAACTGAATTTCATGACACAGGGCGCAGAATTGAGGATTCGACATACAAACCCATTGTGACGTATGATATGCTAAAAATAGGGAAGGCGATCAAAACGCCAATACCAATCAAGATCAAGGCTTTTAGATGTTTCTGCATGAGTATCTTCTCAAACGCTAAAAAGGGTCAAACTATACACCGATACATGCCTCTTTCTTGGGCATAATGTAACATAGTTCTTGGATTTCAAAAACAGATTTTCTGAAACTGATGATCCCAATGCCTTGCAGTTGAAACGCTTTTGAATTCAGGTCAGATGGATTTCAACAGCCTTTTTTTCTTTTCGCTTAAAGCGATCTTTTCACAATTGGTTGTTCCATCTCCTCCACCAGCTTACGATGCATTTTTCGGTTTAGGAGACACCCCAC
>JAXHTA010000729.1:0-1666 GCA_034190285.1 Thermodesulfobacteriota bacterium
GTTTCTGGCTACGACCTCTATGATGTTGCTCGTTGGCCGCGTGAAGAATCCGATAAAAAGTCAATTCAGAGGCGATATACTGACCCGTATCAGCCAATTTTGGCACAATCCGGGACGGGGCCGGACTGGCATTTTCCTTCTGATGACATATATCCGAAACGTCCTGTCCTTCTTCCGGTGTCAGCTTGTTGGCAGGTGCAGGCCGAAGGGCATCCTGACGTCTGTCTTTGCCGATACTCCAGGTTTTGTCCAACGCTGGTAGGTCCTGGCGCTAATCTTCAAAACCTGGCAGGCGGGTATAAGTCGAGTTCCATTCCTACGGGCTGTTTCGATCAGCTCAATGGTTTGACGGCGATCCGGTTCGTTGATCATTCTTCCTCTGGGTCCCCCCAGATCGCCTGTGCTTTTTTTTTGCAGCACCAACAAAGCAGCCGTTTCCGCCAACGCCTTATCCTTGCGCCGTAATTCTTGTTCCAATTTACGGATACGCCGGCGATCGGACTTGTTTTCTTCTTTTAAACGACGATTGCTTTCTCTGTCCCAATCATTGGCCTGTTCACAGGCCTTTCGCCATTGGAAAACGTGCTCCTGGTATATGCCTTTGGTTCGGCAATATTCCGCCAGTTCGGTTTCGTTAAAGGCTGCGGTTTCTAAAACGGCAGCAAACTTGTCCAGGGCTGACCAGCCCTCCGGACCGCTATCGCCGTCCAGCAGCAGCAAGCCTTTCTCCTTGGCTTGTTTACGCCACCCAAAAAGAGTGGCTTCGGAAATGCCTTCTTCTCGGCACAGTTGTTTGATGGATAGGTTGTACGGCGGCATCATTTTCCGCAGCACGGCTTCTTTACGTTCAGGTGAATATCGCATGAGTCTTCCTCCTGCCCCCTCTTATAGCAGGTCTTAACCAATGCGGGAATTGTCCTAACACAGGGGGCCTATAAATGTGTGGGGCGTCACTGATCTCAATATTATGCCCATTTGGCAAGTTGCTTTGGAACCAACGTGCCCCTTTCTTCGTCCCCTTCTCTCAACTTCTACGCCTACACCTCACATCTTTGAAGCATTTCCGCAGATTCTTCAGGATATACTGTATTCACATGGATTCGGGTACCAATCTCAAACCCACCTGGAGTTTTAATTCTTGGTACGATCTTGAAATGCCAGTGAAAAAAGGGGACATCGCTCATGCGATAAGGCGCACTATAGATTACATAATTAAAATTAGGATTATCGAGGACTTTGTAAAGTTTTTTCAGCATTATCAGTAAGATATCAGCCAGGCTTTTAACCTCGGCCTCGGTTATCCGGTTAAAACCTGCTTGATGAACCTTTGGGATAATCCAGGTTTCATGGGGAACATTGGCAGCATAAGGAACAATGCCCGCGAAATGTTCATTTTGACAGATTACTCGTTTTTCCTCCTTGAGTTCGAAATTCAGAACTTCGCATAACACACATATCCCAATCTTATCAAAAAACCTCTGAGCTTCAAACATCAGATATCTTATATTTAAGGGCACAATTCGACTTCCAACGATTTGGGAGTGAGCATGGGTCTGGGATGCCCCTGCTTGTATTCCGTGATTCTTGAAGATAATGGTGATTAGATTGTTGGGATTTTCACCATAGGCCAGGTATCGCTGATAATAGGTATATATGATGTCTTCCA
>JAXHTA010000073.1:0-11547 GCA_034190285.1 Thermodesulfobacteriota bacterium
GAAGCTGATCGAGCAGGCGGTCGCAGAACTCAAAGGCGAAGAATGGCACGAAGACATCAATCCCGAGATCAATGTGGACATACCCGCTTTTCTGCCCGGAGATTATGTGATCGATACGGATGTCAGATTGAATCTATATCGCAGACTGTCAAGGCTTCGTGAAAAATCAGAGTTGGAGACAATGGCCGATGAAATCAAGGATCGTTTTGGTCCCCCGCCTCAGGAGGTAAGAAACCTTATGGGGCTAATATCCATAAGGCTACTTCTGGAAAGGGCGGGGATCAGCAGGCTGGATGTAAGCCCTGAAAGTCTGACAATCACATTCTCTCAAGCAAGGAGTCCAGATACTGAAAGGCTTGTCCAGCTGTTAAACAGCAGGCCCAATAGGTTGCAGCTTTTGCCCCGTGGCAAACTCAGGGTCACCTTGGCCAGCCTTGCACTCCCCGATGATCTCAGTGGAATCGAAAAGACCATCGTAGACCTTGGTCTCGACTAGTGACAGCACTAAAGGCGTCTTTTTCACCAACCCCTGTAGCAATCTACTGGACCAATTGCGCGGCGTTTCGCCTGTACGCCCCCTCCGGCCCTCGATTTCTTGGGAACCGAAGTGTGTAAAAAATCGAACATCACTCTGCGCCTGGCTTTATGTTAATGGTTGGGCGCCGAATGGCCACAGATTTCTCCGGAGGACACCACGGCGTTGCATGAAATTCTAATAAAATCTTCCATCTGACTATGGGTAGTGCGGTCCGCTTTAGGGTCTTACAGCCAAATATGAGTCTCTGAACCCAGAAGAATATACTTGCATTTTCCCGTAATGCTGATAACTTTCATAGTAAAAGAACTTACAGTCATTTCAGAGAGCTAAACCGTCGCGGTTTGATCTTTCGACAGGTTGGAGTATTCTGATCCGTTACTCTTTCTTCAAGAAGGGGGCCGGGGGAATTTTTCAGATGTAAACCTTGCTTATCTTAGTGTAGCTTTACAGTTACTTAATGGGTGATGAATAGATTACGTGTGTTCTTGGCCTTCAATGCCGTTCTCTGGGCTCTTTCCATAATGCCCGGTCTTTTTCCGGGGTGCACCGGTTTTGACCAGGAAAAAGAGAAGGTGGCTATTGTCGTTGGCTCAAGGCAGATTACCATTGAAGAGCTGAAAGAAGATATTGTATTGATGTGTGCCGGAATGAATATTTCGGTCCTTGGGGATGACAAGTTGAAGGATGAATTCCTCGAACGGCTCATAGACCAATACTTGATCATGGAGTATGGCAGGGAAAATGGAATTTCTACGTCAGAACAAGAACTTAACAACGCATTAAGGGACATTAGGAGTGAATATACCGAAAACGCCTTTCAGGATGTGTTGCTTAGGGGGTATGTGGACTACGAGCAATGGGAAAATCAACTCAGGGAACAGCTACTCATCAATAAGATTATAAAAAAGGTTACCGGGAGTATTCCGCCACCCAGCTATCAGGACATCAAGCAGTACTTCGATGCGAACCAGGATGAATTCAGAACTCTTGAGATGCTGAGATTCAGGCAGATAGTCACCAGGACCAAAGAAGAGTCTGAGAATCTCCTCAAACGACTTCATGATGGAGAAGACATGAGCGAATTGGCCAAGAAACACTCAATAGGACCTGAGGCCGAAAACGGCGGCGAAGTGAGTTGGGTGGTCCGGAGCCATCTGGATGAATCCATGGAAAATGGGCTTTTTTTGGTTCCGCATGGTGAAATTAGTCCTGTTATAGAAACGCCTTACGGATATCACATCTTTAAGGTGCTATCCGTTCGGTCTGAGGGGGTCAGAGGGCTGCCGGAGGCCATATCCGAGATAGAATCAAAACTCTATAACCAAAAGCGCGAAGTATTTTATAAGAACTGGCTGGGGAAATTGAGATCTCATTTTGAAGTCAGTGTCAATCAAGACCTGTTGAACTCGCTGGAGTTTTCTTGAATGAAAGGATACAGGCCTTTTTTCTTGCTGGTTTGTCTGCTTGTGTCTGGTTTTTTCTGCCAGATGGCGATTGCGGCGGAAATCTGTAACAGGATTGTGGCAATCGTGAACAGCGAGGTGATCACGCTCCACGAGCTGAACGCCAAAATCAGGGAACTGACTGGATTAGATCCCGCTGATCTAAGAAACCAGGATGAAAAGGCATACCTGGAGAATCGTCGAAAAATCTTGGATATCCTGATTGATGAAAAAATAGCCCTTGAGAAGATCAGAGAATTGGGCATAGAGGCGAGTCCAATGGAGGTAGATAAAGCTATTGAAAGGATAAAGGAGCAGAATAACCTGACTCATGAAGATTTGATTGCCGGTCTTGAAAGGGAAGGCGTCAAGTATGATGCGTATCGGGAAAGTATAAAAAACGATCTGGAACGCAGGGATTTGCTCAACTTCGAAGTGAAGTCCAAGATCATCATCAGGGAGGAAAAAATCAGAGAGTACTATGAGCAACATAAGGATGAATTCAGGAGTGAAGAAAGAGTAAGGCTTGCCGCGATCCTCCTGACGCAAGAAGACCCATCAAATCAAGATGAAATCCGTTCTCTTCTCGAGAAAGCCAAGGAAATTGTCCTTAAGCTGAAAAACGGCGAAGACTTTGGCGAACTGGCGAGGGAATACTCTCGGGGGCCTGGAGCTGAAGAAGGCGGGGACCTAGGCTTTTTCGAAACATCCCAACTTGACCCGGAACTCATCGAGATCATCGAGAGGATGTCTGTTGGAGACATTAGTGAGCCAATCGTCAGACCCCCCTCGATACAGATTGTAAAGCTTGTAGAAAAAGAGGATAAAGGAATAAAACCATTCGGAAAGGTGAGGAATGGTATTTATGGGATTTTCTATCAGGAGGAGGTCAACGAGAGGTATTCCTCCTGGATCAAGAAACTAAGAGAAAGCGCTTATGTGAAGATTGTTTTCTAGAAGGCTGTTCGAGAAAGCGAGATAATTCGCACGGTAAAGGGAGGCGAGGGTCTTTACACCAGGAAGACACCAGAATATTGGTGAGATTTGAAACTCTCGGCCACCTTGATCTCAAAAGAAGACCATGGTCTTCTTTCAGAGGCCATTCCGAGAAGATATCCTGAAATTGAGTTTGGCCGTTAAGATTGAGTTTATAAATGAGCCGGAATAACGACCTAAAGATTGCCGGGGGAAACGGGGAGGAGAGGTTTCCGGTCGAAACTGGCATCGGTGCCCTTTTGAGAGAACAAAGAGAAAAAAAGGGCCTCAGCTATGCCGGGATATTCGAGATGATTAGACTCAGGCCACCCATCCTCGAGGCCATGGAAAATGAAGACTGGGAAGGCCTTCCATCACCTATTTTTGTGAGAGGCTTTGTTCGTTCATATGCCCGCGCCCTCGGGTTGGATGAGGCAAAGGCCTTGGAACTGTATCGGAAAGCCGTCCCTTTTAGTGAAACCCCTCTCAGGCCTCTAGCAAGACCAGTGGGGAGCAGACCGGCGCTCCCTGTTACCCTCATATTCCTTCTACTGGCCGGGGCTTTCGCTTATTATTTCTTGAAGGCTTACCCTAATCGTGAGAGAGACTTGACCAACCCTTATACGGTTTTTCCTGCGAGTGATAAGGTCACCAAATCAAACGGTATCCAGAAAGTTCCCGTGGAAACGATACCGCAACTTTCCGATCAACAAATCGAGACTGATTCGGCCCCAGAGACACACGCCGAGATCATCGATACGCAACCTACTAATGACGTGATTGAAGACTCGCTATCGCTTGAATCAGCCCCAGCCCCCAAGGTTGAAGCACCTGCATTGCTTCTGAAGGCCCATATCGGAGACAGGACGTGGCTCAGGATATCAGTGGATGGCCAGGTCCCGAAAGAGTACATCTTTCAACCCGGAAGCTACCCCGAATGGACGGCTAGAGAAGGTTTTGAACTGTTTATTGGTAATGCCGGCGGAATTGAACTTGAATTAAATGGGGAGAAGTTCATTAATCTTGGTGATCCGGGAGAGGTCATCAGCTTGAAATTGCCGAGAGATTATGAAGCCAGGGGGCCAAACGACTAAAGTGCAGAACATTATTGATATCTTTGAAGCTAGAGGTTTTATCCATCAGGTCACTGACAGGGAACTTGTACGGGGAGTCCTACAAAATCCCACGGCCTGTTACGTTGGCTTTGATCCCACCGCCAGAAGTCTTCATGCTGGAAGCCTATTACCTATCATGGCCATGGTCCATATGCAGAGGGAGGGACACAGGCCCATCATAGTGGTCGGTGGCGGGACGGCTCTCATAGGTGACCCCAGCGGTAAGACGGAGATTAGGCCAATAATTACACGTGAAAAAATAGATCAAAACGCTGAGGCTATAAGAAAGCAGCTCGCCCGTTTTATCGATTTCAGTGACGGACAGGCCATCATGCTGAATAATGCCGACTGGCTGGAACGGCTTAATTATATAGACTTTTTAAGGGACATTGGCAGACACTTCAGTGTGAACAGGATGCTGACAGCAGAAACTTATAAGGCAAGACTGGAAACAGGCCTAAATTTCATTGAGTTCAATTATATGCTCCTTCAGGCCTATGACTTCTGGTACCTTTTCAAGCACCACAACTGCCTCATCCAAGTAGGAGGTAATGACCAGTGGGGTAATATCCTGGCCGGGGCGGATTTAACAAGGCGGCTTGAGGGTAAGGTTGTTCACGGTCTGACCCTTCCCCTTTTGACCACCTCCTCAGGCGTTAAGATGGGTAAGACCCACAAGGGGGCCGTCTGGCTTGATCCAGAACTCACTTCGCCATATGAGTACTACCAGTATTGGATCAACCAGGATGACCCGGATATAGAACGTTTCTTGGCCCTTTTCACCCTTCTTCCCATGGATGAAGTAAGGCGGATGGGCAGGCTCAAGGACGCCGACATCAGGGAGGCAAAAGTTGTGCTTGCTTACGAGGCCACAAAGATGTGCCATGGCAAAGATGGGGCTGATCAGGCCCGTGAGGCCTCCAAGCGGTATTTCCAGACGGGCGTGCCGGATAAAATAACCTTCTCTGATGACGCCTCTGCCGAAGTGGTACGCGGAGGGCCCTATCATTCTGTAAGTCACAAAGAGCTTGAACAAGGGATCCCAGCGTATATTATTTTCGAAGAAGCCGGACTGTGCAAGACCCGTGGTGAAGCCCGAAGGCTCATTTCTCAAGGGGGGGGCTATCTAAACGGCGAGAGGATACAGACCTTCGACCAGATAATCAGCCTAAAAGACCTAACAGACGATTCCCTGGTAATAAGGGCGGGGAAGAAGAGACACATGAGAATCGCCCCAGGATGACCCCCAAGACGGCAGGAGTAAATTACTCCTCCCTCACCCCTTCCCACTCAGGGGAAAAACCATAGTAACGCCATTCTTCCTTAATTAAAGGAAGATTGCTTGAAGTACAGTTCATGACAAACACAAAAGACACATCATTTCAGAAAAAGGATACGGAAACTGTTGATAATCCTTACCCGGTTGCCATCCCACCTTATCTTGCCCCCAGAGTGCAGTCTAAGGAAAGGGCCTTAGTCCCTTATGATCCCCTTCAGCTATATCTTCTTGAGATAAAGCGTTATGACCTGCTGACAAGAGAAGAGGAGAAGGAGCTGGCAATCAGGGTTAGAGAGAAAAATGATGACAAGGCGGCCTACAAGCTCGTAACCTCTAACCTGAGGTTGGTTGTGAAAATTGCCATGGATTTTAACAGGTACTGGACCAAAAATCTGTTAGACCTGATCCAGGAAGGAAACCTGGGCCTATTGCAGGCTGTCAGAAAATTCGATCCTTATCGCGGCATAAAATTTTCGTATTACGCCTCATTCTGGATCAAGGCTTACATACTGAAATTTATAATGGATAATTGGAAATTGGTCAAGATTGGAACTACCCAGACACAACGCAAATTGTTTTTCAATTTGGCCAAGGAGAGAGACAGCCTTATAGCTCAAGGTTTCAGCCCCAAACCCAGGCTCCTTGCTGAACGTCTCGACGTTAAAGAAGAGGAAATCATGGAAATGAGCCAGCGCCTGGGAGGATGGGAAGTTTCCCTGGGTTCCCCCGTGAGCGATGATTCAAAAGAACCTTATGGTGCTCTATTGCCTGACCCTGGAAGAGCCATTGATGAACAGATCTCTGAAAATGAAAGGCGACGGCTCCTTAGAGAAGAACTCAAGAGATTTCGCGAGTTCCTTTCGGGAAAAGAGGCCGATATATTTGACAACCGAATCATGGCTGAGAAGGTCTTGACTTTACAGGAGATAGGGGATAAATACAATATTTCACGGGAAAGAGTGCGTCAAATCCAGGAGAAAATCACCAGAAATATCAAGAAGTGGCTCAATGAGAAGATCCCGAATTTTGAAGATGAGTATTCTGACCTTTTAGAATGAGCAGCCCGAAACGCATTTGACTTTCACATGGAAATATAATTCCGCATCGTTAGAACCAGGTGCCTTTACCCTAATGTTGCATAAGTTTGAGTTCAAAATGCTTTAGAATCGGTCAGCAACGGACATTAGGACATTTTCAGGGGTGAAAGCGAAACATACGGTGAAATCCTGAAAATGGCATAACGGTTCTTGATGGCCTGATATTGAGCGAACATAGCGTTTTTGGGTCAAAGATCTATGCAATGTTAGGGTTTACTCTCTTAAGGGTCGGGCGCCCTAGAAATTGCCCTGGAATAAAGATCTGGCGTTTCGCACCATGTATTCGCTTATAGTATCCAGGAAAGATGGAAAGGACAAGTACTTCATTATTCTGAATTCCGGCGTCCCTGCGTGATCTATGAGCCTTTTCACAGTTCGTATCTGAACGAAAACAATGATTTGGACCCCATGCAACCAGTTAATTTCGCAAGACACCTACCAACCGAATACCTGAGGCGTGCATATCTTCTTGCCTCAAACTTTGTTGTTTTGTTTGTGCTGCTTCTCCCCGCTTGTTCGCCCATTGCTCCGGGGCTTTTTCCAGACAGTCCTACGCCGACTCCAACAGAGGCCCCCGCCTCCGTCCATGAAGAGAAAGATGATGTCCGGGAATCGTATAGGAATTTCATCCTGGCCTCGCTTGCGATGTCACGGGGCCGTTATGAGGTAGCAGAGGGCTATCTTTCAAGTGCCATTGAAAAAGACCCTGAATCGCTCTACCTCAATAAGAAGATGGCCCTTCTCCTTAAAAGTACAAGACAATACCACAAGGCCCTAGGCTATGCGCTCAAGTGTGTGAGTCTCGATCCGGAGCACGTGGGGACTCGTTCACTATTGGCGGACATTTACGCCCTCTCAGGTGACGATGGCCTCGCCCTTGAACAATATAAAAGGATTCTGAATCGTAATCCGGATAATCCCAGAGTAAGGCTATTGATGACGAGCATTCTGATCAGAAAGGGGCAATTTACAGAGGCGCTGGCGCAGGTAGAGGAACTGATAGAGCAGAATCCCGAGCTGATCATTGCTCATTACTACCGTGGGAAGATCAACTTGGGTCTGGAACGTTATCAAGAAGCGGAAGAAGCCTTTATCAAGGCCCTGAGTCTCGACAAACACCTGGAACCGGCCCTGTTTGATCTGGGAACGCTATATCAGATGATCGGTAGGGACAAGGATGCCGTTGAAACATATGAGAAGCTCCTGGAATCCTATCCCGACAATACGCCGGCCAGGGAGCGGATAATAGATCTTTACTTTAAACTTGGTCTGAAAGAAAAGGCCGAGGGGCAAATGGAGGAGATCAGGCAATACTCCAAACCGGGGGATGCCGGAAGGCAGGCTTTGGGACTCTTATACCTAAAACATGGGAAGCTGGATGAATCCATTGAGGAGTTGAGTCTGATCGTTTCTGCCTGGCCGGATGATGACAAGTCCAGGTACTACCTTGCCGCAGCGTATGAAGAAAATGGAGATATAGAAAAGGCCCTGGAACATTTCAGGCTGGTCAGGCCGGAATCGGAATACTTCATCAACACCCAGATGCGCGTGGCTTTTATTCTTGATACACGGGAAAGACATGACGAGGCCATAGCAGTCCTGGAAAATGCCCTTACTCTGCCAAAAAAGAAACCTGAGTTATATCTTATGCTAGCTTCTCTTCATGAAACCAAGGAGAAGTATGATGACGCGATAGAGGTTATTAAAAATGGGCTAAAGCTTGATCAGGAAAACATCGACCTTATCTTCCGTCTTGGAGTTCTTTTTGACGAGATTGGTGATAAGGAGTCATGTATCGACCAGATGAAGAAGGTATTGGAAATCAATCCCGACCATGCTGACTCACTGAACTATATAGGGTATACATATGCTGAACAGGGGGTTAATCTTGATGAGGCCATGAGACTGATCCAAAAGGCCATAAAGCTAAAACCTGACAGCGGCTATATTGTAGACAGCCTCGGATGGGTCTATTTCCAGAGAGGCCTTTACGATGAAGCGGTCCGCCACCTCGAAAAGTCGGCGGAACTCACACCTGATGACCCCACCATTAACGAACACCTTGGAGATGCTTACCTCAAGAAAAAAGAGTATGAAAAATCCATTAAACGCTATAAAAAGGCCCTTTCCCTGAAGCACCCAAACGAAAAAAAGTTAAAGGAGAAGATAAGCGAGGTGAAACGGCTCTTGGAACAGATGGATTGATAGCATCGTAGGAATTCGGTCCTTTGAAGACAAGGCGGAGCGAACAGCCATTTCTTCAATCGGCTTATATTTTTTTTAAAGAGCTATAGTGTTGCCATACATCTGCTTTCGCCGGACCCTCGGGGCTAGTATAGTATTCCAATGACCTACGTCAAGAATTTCATGCTGGGCTTATGTCTCGTCCTTGTCCAATGCTGCGCCCCGGTCTTGTTTCAAGCCCCTTCCCTCCCTCTTGGAGACCGGAAGATCGCTCAAATTCTATCCACTTTTAAGGAACAGGACAGTCTGGTTCATGCTATTGTTGCTTCTGGCCGGTTGATAGTCAAAAAGAATGGTTCTGAATCTGAATCAGATATTCTGGTGGCGGGCATCAGGAACCCATTCAGGGTCAAGATGGAAGTCACGCACCCCTGGGGCCGACCCCTGGTTCACTTTTTGATCAATGAAACCGAACTACAGGTCCTTTCCTTCGTGGAAAAGCGGTTATATCATGGCAGGATTGGAAGCTCCGATCTGTCATCATTCTTCCCAGGGGGGTTAGAGCCCGATCAGATATGGGCAATTGTGAGGGGTTACCCGATACTCCGAAAGCACAGCCGTGCCGTATCACTGAGAGGAAATCAGATCAGCCTGGTGAACGGGAAGATGGGGCCGGTGCAGGTCATTGATTTATATTCGGAAAACAATCTACCGTGTCTAATCTCTTTTCCTGAACAAGGCATAAGAGTCTCATTTTCAGACGTTGACAATAAAGATAGAATCCAGTACGCACGCAAAATGAGACTCGATGATCCCAAAGAAATGACCGCCATGGAACTCAAATTGAAAACCATACTGTTTAATGGTGCCATCCCGAAATCAGTTCTTAATTTGGAAATGCCTCTTGGATTTAAAACGATACCCTTGCCGCCCCTTCCTTGACACACAATCAGCCTTCTCATATACTCGCACCATCGACCAACCATCTCGAAAAGGAGATCTTATATGGCCTGTTCAGGGATTCTGTGGCCTGTTGACGCGTCAGGAAGGGAAGGTAGCGCTTTAGCCCTTTGAAACAAATGTACGCTGGTTAAGGACCCCTGGGGATCTCTTCTGGAGAAGCCGCATGAACATCCTCATTTTATGAAACGGCAGGTTGGCCATGAAACAAAGCGCAGTACAGCACCATCTAAAGACCCCGGTTTTCGTTGAGCCGCTACTTATGACGCTCATTTTGCGGAAAAATCAGATAGATTCAAGCAACCAGCATAGCGCAAAAAAATGGTGATGCATCCACTCAGGGCCTATACAGTGTCAACAAAAGAGAGAAGATCCGATCTATGTTAGACTTTGTTATCGGCAAAGAAATAGCCTCGTACGTTAAGCAGCATCGCGCCCTGGTTATCTGGGCACTCGTCTTGACATCCATTTCTTCGCTGTTTGTGGTGATTCCGGCTTATCTGCTTCAAGCATTTGTGGATGAAGGCATGAAGAGCGCTTCAGATCCTGTAAGCTGGAAAATCCCCTGGATTACATTTGAATCCGGCTCCTGGTTGTCCTGGCGCCGCACCGAACTGGTGCTTGTGGAGGGTATCTCTCCAAATGTCCTTCTTGCCATCCTCGCCCTAGTGGCCTTTGTGTCGATTCTGTGTAAATCGATCATGATTTACTTGAGCGGCCTATGTGCGACGGCCTTCTCTAATCGGGCCGTCAAATCACTGAGAATAGACCTACTCAAGAAATTTGTCTCACTTCCCTTAGGTTTTTTCCACAGCAGAAAATCAGGGGAACTGGTTGCCAGGGCAACGGCTGACCTGACCGTACTGCAGGGGAGCATTTCAAATGTCCTTATCGGGCTTATAGAGCATCCTCTGACCGCAACGGTTTTCTTAGCCTATCTCTTTTTGATGAACTACAAACTGACATTACTTGTCTTTATTGTGGCTCCACTCATTGTTGGCCTGACCCGCCTATTCGGGAGGAAGGTAAAAAGAAACGCAAAAAAGGTCCAGGATGCAACAGCGGATGTCACTGCTGCCTACCAGGAAACCCTGCTTTGCCTGAAGGTGATCCACGGTTTTTTTGGAGGTGACCGCGAGGTCAGAAGATTCCGGGACCTGGCTGATTATCTCTATAAACGAGTCATGGTCTGGGAACGTTGGCATTTGGGACTTGGACCCATTATGGATGTTGCTGTTTTTCTCGTTCTGCCTGCGGTGTTGATTGTCGGCAAAATCTATTTCCAACATACCCTTGGCGAACTAATGTCCATGATTTATGCCTTTTCCAGGGTGTATAACCCCATAAAAAAATTCACAAGAGTGCACAACAACCTCAGAACGCTTCAGGGCGCAACCAAGAGGGTCTTTGGCATTATGAATACTGTGCCGGATATCCGAGAACGTCCGGGTGCAAAGGTGCTTCCCCGACATAGTAAACTTATTGAATTTGGAGAGGTAAGCTTTGGTTATTCACCCGAAAATTCGGTTCTTAAAGACATCTCGTTCAAGGTGGCGGCCGGTGAAATGGTAGCCTTTGTAGGGTCAACGGGTGCCGGCAAGAGCACACTTCTTGACCTTATTCCCCGCTTTTATGATGTCACGAGCGGGAGTATCAGAATTGATGGGGTTGACATCCGTGATGTGACCCTTAGTTCCCTTCGCAGGCAAATAGGGATTGTCAACCAAGAGATCGTGCTTTTCCATGACACCATAATCAATAACATCAGTTATGGGCGATCCGAGAAAAGCGCAGAGCAAATCATGGCAGCAGCCGAGGCGGCCCACGCTCATGATTTTGTTATGGCCCAACCAGATGGATACCAGACGGTTGTGGGAGATCGAGGTGTGCTGCTTTCAGGTGGTCAAAGGCAACGTATAGCTATCGCAAGAGCGATGCTGATTGACCCGGCCATTCT
>JAXHTA010000730.1:0-1666 GCA_034190285.1 Thermodesulfobacteriota bacterium
TACATGATAACAAATTTCACATCGTGTGCATTTAGGGATATCCTTTCTAAGCTTCACGAGGCTAATTTGTTTGTAGAATGAGATGAATAGAACCATCGGGCAATAAGAACAAAAGAAACGTCTTTTCAGTAATGCTAACAAAATAGTAAGGGCTGAAAAAATGACCCCCAAGAGAGACATGGTTATGGCGGTGGCGCTTCTTAAATCGATTCCCACACGGAGATAGTCGCCGGAGACCATAGGAAGTATGTATCGCGCCGGACATAAGGAACAGAAAGGCATCCGCATATCTCTGGCTACATCAGGAGCAAAAAAGGGAAAGGCAACCCACAGTGGGATTAATAAGGCAACAAAAAGGAAAACCCATTTGATGGATTTGAGGCCCTCCCGGAGTCTGTGGGAAAAGCGGATATAGTCAATATGTAGTTTCTTCCTGATCAAGTCCAAAACATCCTGAATGAAGCCCAGGGGGCAGATCCAGCCGCACCAGAAACGGCCAAGAATGATTATGAGCAGCGAGAAGAAGAAGAAAGTGACAAAAATGGATAGATATTCTTTCAACTTAGCGCTCTCGAGGGCGGCTTGCAGGGGATATAGGAAACAGATCCCCCCTACCTTTTCCCCTCCAACAAAGGCACAGGCAAATGTGGGCAGGAAATCGCCTATATAGATGCCGATCAACCCCCCAAAGGTTAGAATCAAAAAAGACAACACCAGGATTGCCCATCTCAATCTGGTAACATTCATTGATTGACCCTTTTGATTTTTCCCTGATCAAATATAACCATGACCATTTTGGATTTTCTGCGTTTCAGGTAGGCAATGCAGGCTGCTGCAATTGCAGCGAACGCACATCCTGCAATAGACCAGAATATGAACACCCCTTGCCAGCTGCGCCATTCCGGCCAGGGAGGATCAACGATCATGGGCAGGGTTGCAACATGATATGCCCTCTTTGAATGATCATGAAGGGTCGCCACATATAGGTATTTTTCCCAATTTCTTTTTTCGCCCCGGCTTTCAGGATGAGATACTACAAACTCCCCTTGAGAATCCGTGAATATTGTCTTTTGCCATCCCCTTTCGGTGAAAATCTTGACTGCAGTCTCTGCCAAGGGCTGATTGCGATACAAGACCTTCATCCTGTATTCTCGATGTGAAATCTGGATGGTTCCTATATAGCGCGAGGATTTAAGCGGACCTATTTCAAGGGCAATGGCAGGAACTCTAAGGAACAACTCATTTTCGTTTCTGGTCGAATTGACAGCATCTTCTTTCTTAAGTTGTCGGATAATGGCTTTTGGATAAAAATGAACTCTTTCCATTAGTCCGTCGGAATCGACATCTATTTCTCCGGCATCGATATGACTGCCTAACAAATAAAGGCCGTTACACCCGGCATCTTCCGGGACATCAAGAAAAAGGACCCCGTTTTCTTGAGAAAGGCCTGTTTCTATTAGACTGCCGTCTGGGGCTTTCACCCAGTTTAGGGCCTTGTCAAAATTTATTTTGTTGTTGGGGATTTGTTTGCCCTTCTCGTGCAATAAGAACCTGTTTTCACGCAGCAGTAATCTTTTGGGCCGGCCAAGCGCAAGAATTAGGGATTTCCTTTCCTTACGAATTCCCTCCACATCTTTGGCGGGATCAGCATAACGATTAATATATT
>JAXHTA010000731.1:0-1662 GCA_034190285.1 Thermodesulfobacteriota bacterium
AGGACATTTTCAGGGGTGAAAGCGTATTAAACATACGGTGAAATCCTGAAAATGTCCTGACGTCTCTTGCTGACCTAATCTAAAGTGTTATGAACTCAACATTTATGCAACGTTAGGGTAAATTGCCGATGATGGACGAAAAAAGACAACCCCACAACCTGAGATTGATCGTCACCCTTTCCTATACCGTGTTAATCTTTGCCCTTCTCCCTGTGTCCCCTTCTATATGGGGATTTTTCTTCCGGTTTTATCCGGGAGTCCTGAAGGAATTGGGTTATTTGCTTGTTTTCTTTTTGGTGGTTCTCTTTTTTGCCTACTTCGCCCTTATCCACAGAAAGAAAGGACCTGTTTTTTATGTGTGGTCATCGGCGCTTCTTCTGTCTTATGTACCTCTTGTGTTTTTCTATTGTGAATATCCGGCCGAACGCTTTCATCTAGTCGAGTATGGTGTCCTGGTCATCTGTACATACTGGTGTCTCAAAACCCGAATCCAATCCTTCTGGATCTATTTGATTGTGACCTGCTATGCCTGCCTTATAGGTCTACTGGACGAACTCATCCAGGGGATACTCCCCAACAGGGTTTATGAATTCAAGGATATCACAATCAACTGGGTTTCTTCTCTGGTGGCGACCGGTCTGCTTGTGGGCGTGACCTGGGAGCGGGCAAAGGCGAACAAGGATATTCTCAATGAAAGCATGAAGCATTGAAGGGAATAGTGAGGCGGCACTGTCCATGGTAACTTGTCAAAAAGTCCGGGTATATCATCATATCCAAGCGGCATGCAGGTCTCTTGTTTAAAGGCCGCAACGCAAATTATACGCCGCACGTTTAACGCCCCCTGGCTAAACAAAATACCACCTTAGGACAGGCGGAAAGGGCGGCGGCGCATTCAGGGGGCCTCCTATGGGGCTGTCTTCGGATGAATCTTACGGCAACATCGCCGTTTTCTGAAATGAGGTAAAATTTTGTGGCCTTTAAAAAAGAGACCCACATGGCCCTTTTGTTTTTCCGGACTTTTTGAGAACGTACTGTCCGTATGGTCAAATCTTTGATTTGTTTATAGTTATTCTAAATACAATTTAGCCAAGAATTCGACCTGTTTTTAAATTGGTGGGAAAATAAAGATGAGGACCAAAATGTACAGTGTGGCGAATAATACACCACCAGCAAAACTCCATCCTACAAATACTGGAAATTTTTTCCTGTTCTTGAAAATACTTGATTTATCTCCTCGCCCAAGCACACGCAATTTACCGTCAATAAACAGTAAAGCGAAAACAAAGGGGAATCGGACCAAGAAGAAACAAGCCTACAGCAATAACTATCTCCATTACTTCCCTGACCGACATAGCAGCTATGAGCCTGAATGGGACGGTCATAGGAAAATAATTAACTTATTATCTTCTTGACAGCTTCCCAACCACCTAAGCTCCGAATCAGACCGCCACCGACCAACTCGAGCCGACTTCCTAATGCTATCCCTTCCTTTAAATTTGTATTATACTGAGCCCTCGCCTTGCTTATTGTCTTGCCAAAATATGAAAGAACGTATTTTGTGTCCATCCACTCGCATTCTCTTTTCCCCATCAACACAGCGTGACCGCAGTATTCGTAACGGTTCAAATAGCTTAGATCGGAAACAATGCCTGCACGTAAAGG
>JAXHTA010000732.1:0-1642 GCA_034190285.1 Thermodesulfobacteriota bacterium
CAAATTTCGACGTTCCAAAATGGGCCTATGTTCAGACACTGTTATCCATGGGAGACAGGAGAGTAAGTTCCATCCTGTCCATGTCCCATGATTTGGCAGGGAATTGGACAAAGGCGCTTCGCTATTCTGATGTAAACCCCGACTTCTTTGTATACCGCCCTAAGGGGCTTGATGAACTCCTGCCGTGGGATTTTATTGATCATGGGATCTTGAAAAGACACTTGATAAGGGAATATGAGCTGTCCCTGAAGGAGGAAGAATCGGACATATGTCATGTGGGCGAATGCCATCGTTGCGGGGTGTGTGGAGAGAAAAGGGAGTTTCCGGATGGACATGAGGTAATGGATAATGCTTAGAAAACTGGTGGTTGGCCCTTATCAGGCCAACTGTTACATATTGGGATGCAAGGCCACAAAGCAAGGCGTGGTTATGGACCCTGGCGGTGACGTATTCCGGATCGTGAACGAAATCTCCAGATTGGGGCTTAAGATACGCTATATTCTTATTACCCACGGCCACATCGACCATATTGCCGGCACAAAAGAACTGAGGAGCATCACTAAAGCGCCTGTATGGATCCATGACCTTGATGCCCCGCGCCTGGATTTCCAGGCTGATGGACATCTGTCGGACGGTCAAGAAATCACCCTTGGCAGATTCAAGATACTCGTGATCCATACTCCTGGTCACTCACCCGGTGGCGTGTGCTTCCACGCCCCTGGCGCCGTCTTTACTGGTGATACACTGTTTGCCGGTTCAGTGGGCAGGACCGATTTCCCGGGCGGTGACCATAATCAACTGGTGCAAGGTGTTGTCAGAAAGGTCTTTCCTCTGGGAGACGAACTGAGGGTCTATCCGGGACACGGGCCGAATACTACCATAGGCAGGGAGCGTACCAGCAACCCTTTCTTTCAATTCAGAGGGATGGCATAGATCAACAGGTGCCTTGATTCTTTCGGCTCCTCTTGTGTACTGGAGCACTAAAGGTTTCTTACCTCATTCCCATGCCCTTCGCGTGAACACAACCAACCTTCACCTTTTTGTCTCTGTGGTGACGACCGGAACAAAACCGGGGTGGGCGACTCCGCCCGCCACTCCCACCGTGTCGCCGACGCATCCGGCGGCGAAGGACATCCTGGGCTCTTCCAGCAGAGATCGGAGGGACCACACTTCGCTTTCCGTATTCAGGACCCAGACCTCATTCGTTGTTGCCCCTCCGATGACGCCTCCGATTCGCCATATCTCATTATTCACCGCTACACACCCGTAATTTTGAGCGGGCCGAATCCCGCCTGACAATGGGATTGCGCTCCATGTATCGGTGGCGATATCGTACATATAGGTGGTCGCGCTTTCGTTGTCTCCTGGGACGTAAACCCTGCTGTCAACCACGGCGGCCGATATACCTGCCAGGGGTGACGGAAGCTGAGCCAGACCCCGATACCATCTGTTTTCCTCAATGTCATATCTCCAGAAGGCCTTTGTCTTGTAATATCCTTGGCCGTCCTTTGTTCCGCCGATATAATAGAGGTGGTTTTTCGCTATGACCGCCGCACCATAGGCCCTAGCCGCCGGGAGAGGGCCTTATTAACCCAGCTTTTTACGTCAGGCAAATCCAGCCTTTCCACCACGTCAAAGACAA
>JAXHTA010000733.1:0-1639 GCA_034190285.1 Thermodesulfobacteriota bacterium
ATAAAGATGGAAGGCGTGCTGGCTATAATCCCGAATTGGTAGACCGAATCAGACACGCTGAATATCCACAGTTCATATTAGACCATCTCCCAATTGGCGGGCCAAAACAATCGATTTTAAGGTTTGATCACATACAACCTGTCGGCCTGCATTATTACGCTTATGAACATTCAGGATTTTGTTTAAGCGATGAAGCTGTTGAGTTAATTTTGGATGATTGGTTACAATGGCTTTTCTATGGTGGACTCCCTCCTGACAGTTTTATCTTAGATTACCAGAAAGAAATCATTTCTATCTACGGCTAACGGTTAGATCAGGCGCAATTTTGTATTCATTAAAAAGACATAAGCGGGAATGCCACCTGAATGATTAGAAAATCGAACCAAGCGGGCTACCTGTCGCCTGCATTGGAGGGTTATATGATTTCTTATCAGTTCACCATAATTGGTTCGCCCGGGCCATCAACAACAAGTTTAAATTCAAGATGCGCTGTGCGTATTAAAATATCTCTTATCCGTTCCGCTTCTTTTGTTTCAACGCCAGGAATCTGAACAATAATGTGATTCGTTCCAGCTTGTTCTACGGTCGTACCAGCCACGCCTATTTCATCAATTCTATTTCTATACACTGCAAGCGCACTTTCCATCGCATCCTTCTTTTTGTCTTCATCGATATCATCGAGTAAGACCTCTATATTGAAATGCATGCCTCCTGCAATATCCAAACCTTTATTTATTGATTTATCGAGAGGAAAAACTAGGTACAGGCAGATACCAATAACAGCAACAGCAATGGTGGATCGTAAAAGTAATTTCTTTTTCATCTTGAGACTCCCTAATTAATTAAAGTTTAATAAATCCCGCCGATATAACGGTGCTGTGAGGGGCCGGGCGTGTTACTATATCGAGTATGGGTTGCGGCAAGAAACAACACAAAAGCTGAAAACATACGCCACGGCTAATAATCGCCCGGTCCTCACCACTGAAGGGTTATGTTTCCTTAATTTGTTTTGTTTCTTTAGCTGCAAGGCCCTCCATGTGGATTCTTCGTGCCTCGTTTTTTCTTTCTTTTTCCTTTTTTCGACAAGCTCTACAAAGGACTGCCTCAGTGAAAATGTTTCCCTTTGCGACCTCATACCACCATTTTTGACGTTCAGCAGGCCAAACTTCCTCCGTTCCGCAGTTACGACAAACAACAAGTTTGTCAACGTAGAAAAGTGGAAGAGGAGCATAAGTGTTGTTATGAGCAAGTTGAGAATGATCTGCCATAACTGAATCTGGTGGTGGGCGTAAATTTGGGTCACGAGTGTCGATGCTTGCAAGAGCTTTCGCTCGCCTTAATTTGCTTTCTTCCGTACGCTTACGCCTTCTTTTTCTACTTGTCATTATCCCTTAAAACATAATCGCGGTGCTGACCGGCACCGGGGGCTGCACAAGCAAACGCAGTTTGATTGTGTGGTTCACGGTGTCCGGTCAAGTACCTTGTTCTGGCGCGCTGAGCGCGACGGAACAAGGTACTTAAAGGGGGACGTTGGTTCCAAAACGATTTAGAGATATTTTTATCTGTGGCAATTCATCAGGAACGGCTAGCTGAGACATCACAAGGGCCCGAGCATACGCTCTTAGGGCACCTGCGTTAC
>JAXHTA010000734.1:0-1634 GCA_034190285.1 Thermodesulfobacteriota bacterium
CAAAGGGAATGGACCGGCTGGCATCAAGCATGAGACGGACGCCGGCAAGGCCCAAGACATTAGCGATCTCATGCGGGTCAGAGATAATGGTCGTGGTACCGTGCACCAAAAGCGCGGCAGCAAGTTCAGGGGGAAGTAGCATGCTGCTTTCTATGTGAAAATGTCCGTCAATCAGCCCCGGGACGATCCATTTGTCATATAAATCAACTTCCTTTCTTCCATAAAAGTCAGAGCCAACACCCACAATTACGCCGTCATAGATCGCCACATCCTTTTTCTGAATTTCGCCCACAAAAACATTGATTACCCTTGCCCCCCTCAGGACGAGATCTGCCGGAATCTCTTTCCTTGCAGCAAGAATCCTTCTCTTGGCAATACTGGTTCGGGCACTATCCATTATGGTTTCGCAAAAAGCCGGATAAGTCTTATGTTCTCAATCCAGGGTCTCTCTCAACTTCCGGGACAGATCTGTTATATTGAACGGCTTCTGGATAAACCCCCTGCAACCGCGTGCCAGTATCTCTGAGGCCTGCCCATTTATACTGTATCCACTTGATAATATAACCTTTGCGTCCGGGTTGATTTTCCTCAGAAGCTCGTAGGCTTCGCCACCTCCTATATCCGGCATGATCATGTCAAGTACGACTATGTCAATCTTGTCCTGATTTTGTTTGTAGATTTCTACAGCGCCTTTACCGCTATTGGCTGACAAGACCTTGTAACCCAATGATTGCATAATCTTCTCATTTACTTCCAGAATTACGTCCTCATCGTCCACAAGAAGAATCGTTTCCGTACCCTTAAATACCTTCTCAGGAGATTTACTTTCTTCTACAATTTCATTGTCAGATACCGGGAGATAGATGTTAAAGGTGGTACCTTCGCCCTTTTCGCTGTATACGTTTATTAGGCCGCCATGGTTCTTGATGATCCCATAAGTAGAGGCCAGCCCTAATCCTGCTCCCCTACCCTTGACTTTGGTGGTAAAGAACGGCTCAAAAATCCTGTGCTTAGTCGCTTCATCCATGCCCACTCCATTGTCAGTCACTGATATCCTTACGTATCTTCCAGTCATCGCTCGATATGGTTTGATATAGCTTTCATCAAGCGTAACATTCTCTGTTTGAATGTGCATCTCGCCGCCCCTGGGCATGGCCTGCCATGCATTGACATAGAGGTTTAATAATACCTGTTCAATCTGGCCCTGGTCCACTTCTACAGTCCAGATGCCTTTCTCGTATTTTCTGCGGATGCTGATTTCCTTCTTTGTCCTGCCAAACATCCGAGAACTTTTCCTGACAAGTTTGTTCAGATCTGTCGGCTTAACCTCATATTTTCCTCCCCGGACAAAGCCCAATAGCTGTCTGGTGAGTTCAGCTCCGCTATGAACTAATTCTTCGATATTCTTCAACCTTTCGTAATAAGGATGTCTGGGACCCATATCGATAAGCATAAGAGAAGCGTTCCCCTGAAATCCCATAAGGAGGTTATTAAAGTCATGGGCAATACCACTGGCAAGGGTGTCAATTGCTTCCATCTTCTGTGCATGTTGGAGTTGGGCTTCCAGATTGACCTGCCCTGTAATATCGTTTATCATACAGCGACATCCTATTGTATTTCCATCCTTGTCTCGT
>JAXHTA010000735.1:0-1626 GCA_034190285.1 Thermodesulfobacteriota bacterium
CGGCTTTTTCTATACAATTCAGATCCTCTTCTGTCATCTGAATTGTGGCACCCCTTTGTAATGCAAACTCTTTCAACCCTCTTGTCCAAGTGAAGTGGCTATGTGGAATAAAATAACCCCCATATTTGTATTTGGTCAAGTTCCCCACGATAGGATTGCCATCAATAAAGATGGGCTTCTCATGACACAGCCTATTAAGAACCTCAGCCCTGCGCATAGCCGGGGACTTCGCCTCACTTCCTTCATAAACCTCAACCTCGATCTTGAGTTTATCTGTATCCACATTGGGAGGAGCTGAAAACAACTGCTCTCTTTCCCTCATCACTCTTTCGCTGACCTCAAAGGTCATATTTGGTTCGTGTTCTGGCATCATCATAGTTTCCTCCCTGGCCTTATCTTCCCACCTCAAGCAGGGCTTTGAGTGTAAGGTCTTCCGGCGTGTAGGTACACTCTGGAACATCCACCATTTCATCCGCCCACAATTGAGTCATGTGTTGTGTCTGGGTGTCATATATAAAAGTCCCCCATCCGGAAGTATAATGTTCACCTCGGACGATATTGTGATTTCCCCTGATACTGCAATAGTATTTCCATGGTTTCATCTGGCGGTCATACATCTCACCTATCCCGATCGCGGTGTTCGAGTGCCAGTACGGCCAGGCGATCACACTAAGGACCCTTTTCCCGTATATGTGTTTGATCTTCGGTTTTGCCTCAACGACAGTTACAGGCCATACCGAAAAACCAAACCTGACAAATTTCTTGCCAACGTCGTATTCAAGCCTCTCATCAAGCTTACCTGTTTGTTTATCAAGGTAAGGGAAAGGACTCTTAGGCTCGGGTAACAAAATATACTTCTTCTCCAGGAACTTGAAGGTCCAATCCGAATATGGCTCCAGAAAACCCATACCGTCCCCATAGGTACAATCCGATCCAGCCATGTTGTCCTGCCAGGTCGTACCGCTTACACGTATTGTCCTTTTAAAGGCAGGCAGATATGCAAAGCCTGTATCATAGTTTCTCGTATCGTCATAAAATCTGATACTATACTGCCCCAATCCTTTAATCTTCAGTGGCGAGGTTATTACACTTATCCTCTTGAACATCATGTTCTCATAGCCCGGATACGACCCGAGAGGCGGTAAATTCGTTCTTGTGGACAATTTCAAGAATCTTTGATCATTACCCACTTGTTTATAGGCCCGGCCTTTCTTGTCCACGAATCTGATGAAGTTCGGGTAATTCCGAAGGGTATCCGGTACCCATCCGAACTTTACATTTGCCATAATTTCTAATCCGCTTTTCGGCTCAGGAAAGGGAAGACCACCAGGCCAGTTTACACCCACCTTCTCGTACCAGACAGTGCCGTTCTCATCCATAACGGCCTTGCCTTTGTTCTTTTCAGTCGCATCGGCAAAGGTCTTGGGATATAGCTGGTCAGGGGGAAGCTGTTTCCCCATACTCATGACCATGCCGTCCATGACGGACTTATATATAGTCAAAGGTAAATATTCCTTGACCAGGTCCACGTTGTCTTTTGCGATCAGGTCCCCTTCCTTCACCTTCCCACTAGTAAGATCTTCGATGGTAGGGAGCTTCACCTTTCCCTTGATCACATCATCAACA
>JAXHTA010000736.1:0-1613 GCA_034190285.1 Thermodesulfobacteriota bacterium
AAAGAAATGATCTTTATGCGACCTAGAAATATTGCCGTACCCTCATTCTGTCATAGTCAAAGGACTGGCTGATAAAAAGCTATCGCCAGTTAGTTTCAGGTTCAGGTGAGGAGCAGAACCTTGCAAGCGAAACAAAAGGATCGCTGTAAAACATATTTTAGGAGCGAGACGGACCGCCAATCAAAGCGACTGGTTACCGGGTTTTTTGGGCATAGCATCCAAATCATGCTTTACGCATAAGGGTTTTCTTGACCCTGTTAGATGTTGACGCGTGCTCATACCCATAATTGCCCCAGTTAGGCCTCAGGCTGATCCGCCTCCTCCAACTCTAAAGCCCCAGGAACTTATCCTGATCAAAGGGCTCCTTGTTCTTTAACATAAAGTATACTGCTCTACCCAGCTTATGGGCGAGGATTGACAGCGCTTTTCCTTTTCCATGTTTATTTGAAAGCCTGTCCAAATACTTTTTACCTGGTTCATTGCTTTTGAGGAAAAGGACGGCTGCTTCACTGAATGCCCATTTTAGATGAGCATTCCCAATTTTCTTTCCTCCGGAACCGTACTTTTTACCGTTTGACTCTTTCGTGCATTTTACCAGGCGGGAATAAGATACGAAATCCTGTACCCTTGGAAATCGTTTTATGTTTTCGATCTCATAGAGGATAACCAGTGAAAGTATTTTACCGATTCCTGGTACAGTATTTAGCAATGCATGAGAAACGGGATCGTGATGTTTCGCGGAATGAATAATGTATCTTTCCATTTTAGCAATAATAGGGTCGTAAGCTTTTATGACCGCGAGGTCCGTTCCTATCATCATTTGTGTAGAAAGATCATCAAAACTTTCGGCGACACCTTCCCTGTGTTGAGGTTTGGCGATGCATCCAAAGGTGTCCTGCAAATTGTACTGGCTTCTGGTATTCTGAATATGAGCAAATAGTTCTGCCCGTTTATTTTTCAGATGATTACGCCTTCTCAAAAGGTCCCTTGTGGACCGCATTTTTTGAGGATAAACATAAGCCTGAGGGATCATGCCCCCTCTTAATAGGACCGCGATTTTTTTGGAATCGATTTTGTCATTTTTAGCTTTGCCACCGTGAATGGCTTTCATGTATAATGCGTGACCTAGGGGACAAAGGGGATGTTTTTCTGAGCGCAAAGATCCGCTATCCAGTACCATGTGAACATGCATTCGACAGCCACAACGATGTCTTCTCTGAAGGGGTTGATTGCTGTTAGAAATATTTCTCTATCTGTTTTAATATTTCGGTGCAATTGGATTTCTCCTGCCTCATCCAGGATGCAAAGATACATCTTGTTTGTGTGAAGATCGATCCCGCAGTAATACTTGTGTTGTTTATGGTAAAATTTCATTTGGTCTCCTCCTTTTTTATTGGTTTATATTTTTCATAAATCCATAATACCATATTCTGGGAGGAGGCCTTAAATATTATCAAATCACTGCACGGGAGCGCTAACGCCGCGCCCCGTGAGTTTGGCCGGTTCCCGGTCCATTCCATGGTCATCGGGCTCCGCTTCGCTACACCCGATAACCACGGAGTGGACCGGCAAGATTGCCTAAATAATCAGAGCGCCCACGCTCCATTATCCAG
>JAXHTA010000737.1:0-1607 GCA_034190285.1 Thermodesulfobacteriota bacterium
AGGGGCCTGCACATATCCCGGCGGGACAGTGCTCTTGGGGAGCGGATATCTGGCCGCCGATGCGGTGGCTGAGGACTGCGGTGTGAAGAAATGGTGGAGGGAACCTGATATAGTAACAAAGGCGAGGGAGAACGGGTTTCTGTAAGAAAAATCTTTTGGAGGGATAATGGTTCCTCAATTGAGTTCAATGCTATTTTCCGGACTATTCCAGCAAGGAGGTGGAAAACTAAGCCAATGTTCTTTTATGTTTTGATTGCCATGCCATGTTCGTAGAATATGAAACGAACCTGGATATGGATGCGCGGCGAGTCTGTTTTACCAGGTCTTTTGTATGAATTCTGTCAAGAATTCTGCCGAAGGCCCCGTGGACAAGCCGGCAGGTAAAGGCATGCCTTATCAATACCATTAAAACCTTTCCCTTATGGGAGAGCCCAGGCGTGGGTGGTGTAAGGCAGAGGATCGGATCAATTACGTGCGTTATGGATATGAGCAGGAATCGTCTAATGCAAGGTGCCATCGGCACAAGTTTGTGAAAATCTGTCTTTGGAAAATCTCCTGGGTCGATTCCCTACGGAAAGGCCTTGGAGTTACGTGAAGGAGGTTAATGTATGAAATCGGTAAGACTTATCGGTATTGTATTATTAGTGCTTTTCCTTTTTTCCTCCAAAAGCGGGATTTGTCTCGACGATTGCTTTGATTACACATACCCGCGGCAGGATCTGTTTAAGGATAAAGATGGACTTGAATTGGTGAAAGAGTTCAAGAAAGTCAAGGAGGGTCTATCCCTCAAGAAGAGGTGGCCCGGTATTGACCTGCAACTTACTCCGGATGAGGAGAAGAAACGATTTGGGACGACGGGGCTCGAGCAGGCCCAGAAATCTTATCTCATCTATCATTTCGATGGAACACAAATGAGGATGATGGTCTATATGAAAATCCTGCGCAAGATGGGGGAGCGGAAGATTATGGGCTGGAGGGCGGAGAAGAACCCCACAATGCCAAAGGAATACCTCGACCCCGCATTTCCTGAAGATAAGAAAAAGGGAATCGATTTCTACTGGCTCGTCCACTGGGTTGATCCGCCTGATATAAGGGGAACCGGTTATCTTGCGTACAGTTACAATGACAAGAAGAGGGATCAGGACACCTGGCTGTGGTTCCCTTCCCTGAGAAAGACGAGGAGGCTTACTCCGGCAATGGGGGCGGACTCGTGTGGCGGAAGCTATAAGACCATGTCTGAAGTCGTTCTCAGGAGGATAACGGATGAAGTGCATCAGATCGTTGGAGAGACTACCGTGCAGGCTGGAATTCTCCCCATGGACATATTCGACAGTCTTTATATTGTAGAAAAACTTGGCCCCCTTAGCAGAGAATATAATACCTTCATCAAGAAAATAGCTCAGCCGAGGAAATGCTGGGTCGTCAGGTCTGAATCAGTTAGGGGAGGGTATTGTGATTATTATCATACACGTGTCTGGATGATCGACAAGGAATGGGGCTATGCGCCTGTAATCGAGGAAATGTACAGTGACTCCGGTAAGTTATTCGCAACCCACTTCCATCCCTGGAGAAGGGCTTCCAGCTACGATGAGAAGGTTGCCTATGGC
>JAXHTA010000738.1:0-1594 GCA_034190285.1 Thermodesulfobacteriota bacterium
GGTAGCCAAGTTCCTGGCAGATCAGTTTTTCCGGTCTATGAAAAAACAGCTTAAGAAGCAAGAGGAAGGTTCAGCGTAATGATATGGATATCAACGTAGTGTGCCGTGTATGTATGTTTCGATCTTTAAAGGAGGGAGGGTAGCACGAAATGAAACCAGCTCCATTTGAGTATTTCTCTCCTGTCACCCTGGAGAAGGCAATAGCCTTGCTTGAAGAATACGGCGTGGAGGCTAAACTACTGGCAGGGGGGCAGAGTTTGATCCCATTGATGAATATGCGCTTGGCGGCTCCGGAATACATTATTGATATCAATAAGATATCAGAGCTTGACTATATTAGGGAGGGAGAAAACCATCTGGAAATAGGGGCGCTTACCAGGCACCAGACCATATGTTCCTCTGACCTGGTCCGGAAGAGATGCGCTCTGTTGTCGGAAGCAGCGAAGCATATAGCTCACCGACAGGTGCGGCACAGGGGCACCATCGGGGGTAGTGTAGCGCATGCCGATCCGGCATCGGAATTCCCAACCGTGGTTACGGCCCTGGACGGGGAGATCAAGCTGGTAAGCCCGGAAGGGGAACGGTGGGTAAAAGCCGAAGAGTTCTTTTTCGGATATCTCATGACGACCATCGAGCCCGTGGAAATGTTAACCTCAATCAGGCTGCCGATTCCCCCTGTCGATTCCGGCTTTAGCGTCCAGGAGATAGCTCGCAAGGAAAACTACTTTGCCATAGCCGGAGCAGTCTGTTCATTGGTTGTAGATGGAGACAAGATCATTAAAGTTGATCTGGGTCTCATGGGGGTTGGCCCGATTCCCCTGAAACCAAGGCAAGCCGAAGAACTGCTGGCCGGAAAGGTCTTTTCTGACACAGTCGCAGAGGAGGCGGCCACCCTTGCCTCGGAAGCTACAGAGCCCGAATCGGATTTGCATGGTTCAGAGGTATATCGCAGGGAGATGACAAAAGTGCTTACAAAACGGGCCTTAAGAGAGGCATTTCGAAAAGCAACCGGAGGAGGTGGCCGCTAATGGACTCCGCAAGAAAGAGTAGTAGACATTCCATCAAGCTGACGGTGAACGGGATGGAATATAGGATAGAAGCCGAGGCCAGGAAACTCCTAGTTGACGTTCTTCGTCACGATCTGGGTTTGACTGGAACTCACGTGGGCTGCGAACAAGGAGTGTGTGGAAATTGCACGGTAATTCTCAACGGCCGCGCGGTCAACAGCTGTCTTATATTCGCCGTGCAGGCGGATGGTTCCGAGATAGAGACGGTTGAGGGGTTGGCCAGTGGCGATGAGTTACACCCTTTACAGAAGGCCTTCCAGGAGCACCATGCCTTACAGTGTGGCTTTTGCACGCCAGGCGTGTTGATGAATGCCGTGGATATCCTGCGCAAGAATCCAGAACCCAACGCCGAGGAGATTAGGGAAGACATTTCAGGGAATATGTGCCGTTGCGGCGAGTACGAAAATATCATTGAGGCGATAAAGGCGGCGTCTATTGAAATGTCCAAAAACGATGCCTCCTGACAAGATGAGATGATGCAATTCCTTAAACAGTAATTGGAAGGGGTGTTGGTTATGGGAGAAAAA
>JAXHTA010000739.1:0-1593 GCA_034190285.1 Thermodesulfobacteriota bacterium
CTGAATGACCGCAAGGCCGAACTTTTGCCCTGCGGTCATTCAGCCATTTTTCCTTGACCATAGTCTGACATTTGGGGCAATGCCGATCCCGGCATGAGTTATAGGCATTTTGTCTGAAACCACATCGATCACATATTTCCACGTGGCCGCCCATTGGGGCTGTACGACAGTTTGTGATATGGCTCATGACCTTTAGCTGTCCTTTTGACAATCGATTTCGGCCCTGGTATTCATCACCATAAAGCCTAAAAATGTCTGCCACTTCAAAGCGCCTGTTCCGGCTACAAGTTTTTTTTGTTTTCATCAAAACCTCCGATTACATATCCAGTGGACTTATAACCGCCGCTATCTGCTGTGGAGTCACATGAAAATATTTATAGGTGGTTTTGATGGATGAATGCCCTAAAAGACGTTTGATGGTGTAAATGTCTTCACCCTGCCATAACAAATGAGAAGCAAAGCAATGTCTTAGGGTATGAATCCCCCGGCCATTTGTAATGCCGGCTTTCTTTTTAGCATTGTAATAGATTCGCTGGGCAGTGCTTTCCGGCATCGGTTTATGAAGGTCGCTACCGAAAAACAGCCATTCTTTGGGCCGATATTCTTTCCAATACTCTTTGAGTACTTTAAGAAATTTTGGGGATAAAATCGTATAACGATCTTTTCTTCCTTTGCCGTTTTCTATCCTTATCATCATCCGGGAGGGGTGGCTTTCGATATGATGGGGTTTAAGGCGCACGGCCTCCCCAACCCGGAGCCCAGCGCTGTAAACTGCCAGTAATAAGGCGCGATGTTTAAGATTTGATACGGAATGCAACAAGTTTTGCACTTCCTCAACGCTCAAAATCATAGGGATTTTCTTAGAGCGTGGCCTTGGTGGAATCGAAAATGCGGTTTTATCTCTCTTCAGCACATTTTTATAAAAACAGATCAGCCCGGAAAAGACTACATTGCAACTGCTCCAGGCAAGTTTACGCTTTTCAATAAGATATCTGAGATAATCCTGAATCTGCTTGTCAGATAGCTTGTCCGGTGATGTCATATAATGCCCGGCCAATCCATAAACAGCGCTGACATAAGCCTCTTTTGTTTTGGGTGAACGTCTTTGCAGGGTAAGATGATTGAGAAATTGGGTGCGTAAATGACTGCTCATGATTTTTCCTCCTGTGTTAAATTAAAAGTTAGAAAATGTTTTTAGTAACTTTTGCACAGGAAGAAATGTTGTGAAATGTTTACATGATCAGATGAGGGTTCAATCAGGGGGGAATTTTAAAAATGTGGGTTACTGTAACTCCGCGAAGCGGTTTAGTTCAACGTGCTTTTCAGCGGCCGCGGCTTTTTGCGCTCCGCTGCAAAAGGTTTGTTAGCGGCAGATGCCCTACACACTCAAGGAATCCTCTCCCTTGTTCGAACGTTTCAATACATTTTCGGGTATCACCCGGTTTTCTGCAAGGGGTATGACCTCCGTAACACCACATTCTCTGCTAAACATGGCTTTTTGATTGAACCAAACAACAAGAATCGCAACGGCCACAAAAAACAGCGTATCGAAAGGTTGTGCATCAGGCCAGACGGGATTAATAAGCTGAAAAT
>JAXHTA010000074.1:0-11529 GCA_034190285.1 Thermodesulfobacteriota bacterium
AAACCTCATGTAAGCAATCTTTTGCCTCTCAGCTCTTAGCTCATGGACCTTGCGTTTTACGATCTCATAACTGCCACTAAACCCCATGTTCGACAGCCTCTCGTACATCCACGTGCCGGTATAAAAAATATCCTCCGAAAGCCACGCTTCAAGATTGCCCATATAAGGGTCAAGGAGACTTTTCCTCCTCCCTTTCCTTTTTTGACTATCTGGAAACTCAGGGTTTTCAAGATACTTCTTAACCGTATTACGGCTGATTCCCAACTCCCTCGCTATCTTCCTTTGGCTAAGTCCCTTTCCTCTACCAGGGTGGCTCACTTTTAAACGACCATTATTGGCTCAATTTATCACGACCATTTACACCATTTGAACCTGTGCTAACACATATTGCCTATGGCGAAACAGCCATCGTAAAGACTCAGGGCCTTTGTCTGACCACGCGAGTGAGAATACAGGGAACTGTTTGAACTTTGCAATCTGTCTTACAGCTTATTCAATATCCGTTTTACTAATACATAGCTGGTATAGGAAATAATCAGAGTTAGGCTCCCACAAAACTTTTTAATTCAAGGGTTTATAAACCACGCCTTTTCAAACAAATACCCCTTAAAAAATTGATAGAAAAGACTGTTGACTCGTTTTACAGATTATTATATATCTGGTAATTAGTGACTAAAGTTCAACCGGGAATTTTCATCAACGTCAAGAAATGTTCAAGTCTCTGACTAACGTGGAGATTGGCCAGGGAGGTAGTGTTCGGGTGCTGGTATTTCGCATGTAGTAATTCAGCGTCTGAAAATAAGGCGCTTTGACCCGTGGAACCTCCTTCGGCAAAGCCGCATCGCAAGTTCTTCATAGCTCGTGGCACGCCCCTGGGGCCGTAAACAGTGGTTGGCCTTGGGGAGGCTGGCTTATGGGGCTGCCTTGAGCTTGATTCTGTGGCCAATCTGCCGTTTAATGCAATGAGAATAGTCTATCCGGCTTTATCAAAAGAGGTTCCCACGGGTCTGTAACCGGCCTGAATTTGTTCCGAAGGGCTAGAGTATTATAACTGGAGTTATTTCCTACCATGGAAAAAGATGAAATCCGAAGAGCGTTTGGAATTCGCCTCAAAACGCTTAGAAAGCAGAGAAAATGGACACAAAAGGAGTTGGCTGCAGAACTCGACATCGGTTTTTCTCAGTTCAATAAATACGAATGCGGGCTGCACATCCCACCAATGGAAAAGCTGATTCAGTTATCCGAACTTTTCGACACATCATTGGATTATCTATTAACCGGTAGCCGCTCTGAAGAAAGGCCACTACATAACATGAGGTTGTTAGAACGGTTTCGAGCACTTGAGAGCTTTTCAACCTATGACAAGGAAGCCGTCATCGTAATTATAGATGCCATGATTGTCAAAAACAGGGTCGAAAGAGCTCTCAGACCCCTTGAAGAGCGATAGGATAGTAACTGGAAGTCACGATTTCGGACGATGCCGGAGTCTATTCAGCGTCTGAAATAAAATTATGAATTTTCGTCAAGTTCAAGAAGAACGGGAATGTGAACTGTAACAATATATTGAATATCTTGAGTATCTGCATTTTTGCAGGATTCGTAAGAATTTACCCTAACGTTGCATAGAATTTGAGTTCAAAACGCTTTAGATCAGGTCAGCAAGAAACGTCAGGACATTTTCAGGGGTGAAAGCGCATTAAACATACGGTGAAATCCTGAAAACGGCATAACGTTTCTTGATGGCCTGATCTAAAGCGGGCGTAGCGTTTTTTGGCCAAAGATTCATGCAACGTTAAGATTTAGCCTCTTGAAGATAAGGCGCTTTAATTTGAAGGGCTAAAGTGTTACCCCGATTCAATGATCGACGAAAAAGACGGTCTTCGTTCGGGCACTAATTATTTGACCCGGGTTTATCATTTCTATTGACACCTTCCGCTTTTTTCTGAAAAACTAACGGCGTCTCATCCGGAGGATACGTTCAACACCGATTGACTATACAGACGGTCATAATTCCATTCGCTTAATGGAAAAGATGATTATCTAAAACGGGGCGAAAATAAGAAAACACGTACAACTATTTATGGCCGTCTGTGTAAATCCGTTTCTTGACAAGGGCGGTGAAAAACACACTTCCCAACTCATTCATTTTGGTGGCGTCGCCGTGCCATGGATCAACCGTGGAAATACCGTTCTTATTTAGAACAAGGAAATGCCCCATGTGGATATGACAAGGAAGATTCAAATAGACCGTATGGTAATCGAGCGGAAGGTGTCCACATTGTTCGCCTAACAATCCAAATCAGACCTCATTTCTTCTCTCTCAGTTCATTCTTGATCTTGAGCTCGTATGTGGACCTTCTATTCATCGAAGCCTCGGAGGCTGTTCGAGTTTGCTTAAGAGAATAACCTTATAGGCAGGCCCCGAGACTAATGAGAACACCCATTTTCGGTCAGCTTTTCGGCATATTGACAAAGCAGCTTCACAAATAGCACCTGAACAATAATCTTTTGATTTTACCCAACACTGTTTTTTCAAACGTAGCGAGCGATCTTTTTTCTTTGCAGTACAGCACGAACTTGCATCGCCGTCTGAGAAGAAACGGCCTGAGATTGTTCATAGAGCTGCGCTGGATTTGAGTCTTAAAAATTCAATAAGGGGGTAAGCTATGGCGGACAAGAGTTATGATGTGGTGATTGTGGGCGGTGGTAACAAGGCGCTGGTTGCGGCTATGTACCTTACCAAGTACGGAAAGCTGAGCGTGGGGATTTTCGAGGAGAGACATGAACTTGGAACCGGCTGGTCTACTGAGGAGCCATCAGGAGGGTTTGCAGGTAACACCTGCTCTAATGACCATATGTACTGGTATCAGACCGCCCTTTACTGGGACTTCCCCGAGTTCAAGGATTACGGGGCGAGGTATGCGCTTACGCCGGTTACGGTTGGGACGGCCTATGAGGATGATTCCTGTTTCTTGCAGTTTTCAGCCCTCCCGGAGGTTGACCCCGGCCAGGAAAGGTCAGCGGAGCTGTTGAGCAGGTTCTCTAAGAAGGACGCGGAAACCTACCTTTGGCTATGGGACAAGGCCGTGAACTACTGGGTCCCCGGGATGTTGGAGTGGATGCACAACCCTGCCAAACCCGTTCGTGAACTTGATGCCATGGACTTGCTTTTGAGGGATCCTGAGAGCGGAATCGATCCCCACTGGCTTATGATGAACCCGGTGCAACTCTTTACCAGCCTTTTTGAGGATCCACATAATCAAGTTGGATTCTTCAGGGGTATCCAGTCATGGGGGATAGCCGCGGACGAACCTGGAGCCGGTTGGCCGGCTTTGCTTGCGATATTCGGGTGGACGCCCTTCCATGTCTATGTGATGGGGGGGACACACAGTCTGGCCCATGCTGCTTACAGGGTAATATACGAGAACGGCGGTGAGGCATTTACCAGCAAGAAGGTAGACAGGGTCCTTATAGAAAATGGCACGGCCAAAGGCATAAAGCTTGCCGACGGCACAGAGGTCGAGGCGAAGATGGCGGTCATGACTAATGTTGATCCTTATCAACTGGTTTATGATCTGATTGGCCCTGAACTGCTCGACTCCACGATTGTGAGAAAAGTGAAACACCTTGCCAGGGACTGGATAAACATCAACTGGTACAGTTGGGCGTGGACAGAAAGGCCGAAGTGGAAGTGTGAGGAGTTTGAACCCGCTGCGAAATACTGTGGCTGGATGTGCCTTGGAGGGACTTCCGAACTAGATGTAAGCGCCTTTATCAAAGAAAGCGCAGAGAGAAGGGCGGGTATATGGCCAACGACGATGAATCTTGCGGTCTGCTATATGGGAGTGAATGACGTTGAGGATTTCGATCAGTGTATGGCTCCTCCGCGTTATGGCTTCAAGATCCTCACAGAACAGTTTGTCCTTCCTGCTTTCACTCTCTCCGATAAAGATTGGAAGGAGAGGGAGAGAAGACATGTGGAAGAGGTTATAGATATTACCAACAAATTTGCCCCGAATATCACCTGGGATACAGTCGCCGGCTATGTGCCTGTAACCCCCCATTATACGGCTAGACTCGCCAGGAATTTCGCGCCTGCGGGGAACTGGGCCGTCATAGATAACAACCCCGCCCAGATAGGGAAGTTCCGGCCTATACCCGAGCTTGCTGCAAATCGTGTCCCCGGTATAAACAGCCTTTACTGTACCGGGACTGCGTGGCATCCCTTTGCTATTGCATGCTGCGCCCAGGGCTATAATTGTTACAAGGTAATGGCTGAGGACCTGGGTCTCAAGAAGACCTGGGAAGGTCGGCCGTTTTGACCGCGGCTTCGGTTTCACCTGCTTTGTTTGTGAAGCCCTTGGAAGATGCCATGCAGCGACAGCTTGTCCATGGATACTAAGAGAGATTTACGCAACGTTAGTATATATATAGTACCTGCTCTGCATGGCATCACGGCAACCATCCTGGTCCCGATCACGACTTCGGGGTCTACTACATCATAGCTCAGCAGGTCAGCCCCATAAGGGAGCCTCCCCAAGACCTTCTCCCTGTTCTGTCTAAGTCAACCCCCTGTTTATAGCCCAGAGGGCGTCCCACGAGCTATGAAGAACTTGTGATGCGGCTTTGCCAAAAGAGATCCCCGAGGATCAAAGCGCCTTATTTTCAAAAGCCCAACTTCTTCCCTAGTGCCCGAACGAAAACTGTCCTTTTCGCCCGTATCTGCGTCAGATTCGAATTTTATTCCTCTAAAGACTCAATGTATTCCTGCGGTTAAAAGTCTCATCCTCCTTGATCTGAACAAAACTTCCTATTTTTCGTTCAGACACTACCTATGTAAGTTCTCAAAAAGTCCGGGAATACAAACGGGGTATGTGGGTATCTTTTTTTTAAGGCCGCAACATAAATTCTTACGCCGCACGTTCAACGCCCCCTGGCTAATTAAATACTACCTCAGTACAGGCGGAAAGGGCGGCCGCTTATTGACAGGGCTTCCTATGGGGCTGCCCTCGGATGAATTTTATGGCAACACCGCCGTTCTATGAAATGAGGCAAAACTTTGCGGCCTTTAAAAAAGAGACCCACATGGCCCTTTGATAGGAGGGTATACCCGGACTTTTTGAGAAGTTACAGGAAGAAAGATTAACGACATGAAAACGGAAGATCTTCTCGACAAGAGGAAAGACTATCAGGCCTTGGTTCAGAGCGTGACCGATTACGTGTTTGCAGTCAACAGGAACTACCGAATCATTATGACAAACGACCTTTTTAATAGTGAATTTGGCGCCACTTCTGGCGACTTCTGCTACAAAGCCTGGAAGAACAGGGAGGAAAAATGTGAAGGTTGTATGGCAGAACAGGCCTTTCAGACAGGTCAAGCTCAAAAAAGCGAAGAAATGGTTATGATGAAGGATGGCAGGGCCACGAAAGTGCTCGTAAATTACACCCCGGTTAAAGATGAAAAGGGCAATGTCATTTATGTCCTTGAGACCGCCACAGATATTAATGAAGAGAAGAATCTTCAGGAGAACTTGAGTGGAGCTGCCGGCGACCTGGTCTCTATGCTAGCGGCCCGTTTAGTGGAGCTACAAAAATCCGAAGAGAAATACAGAACCATATTTGAACGCTCCCGCGATGCCATCTTTTTAAGCGGTCCCAATGCCAGGATAACGGATATCAACCAGGCAGGGGTAGAGATACTTGGTTATGAAAGCAAGGAGGAGGTCTTGGCCTTAAAGTCGGCTTATGATCTCTTTGAAAACCGGGATTTTCTACGTCAGTTTCAGGAAAAGGTTTTAAGGGATGGTTTTGTAACTGAATTTGAGACCAGCCTTGTGAGAAAAGACGGGCGGGCATTTGACGCCTTGGTCACGTCAAACGTAATTACCGAAACATCTGCAGCGACCGAGAGTTATGTGTTTATTATAACAGATATCACGAAGATAAAGCAGGCCCATCGCAAGATTGAAAAGCGAAATATAAGGCTTGCCACTCTTAACGCTATTTCCACGACGGTCAGCAGCACCCTGGACCTGAAGAAGGTCCTCAAAAGCACCATCGACAAGATCCTTGAGATTCTGGAACCAGATAGCATGAGGATTTATCTCTTTGACGAAAAAAATGAAGTCCTTAATCTAGTTGCGCACAAGGGGCTTTCGTATAAATTCATAAAAAGGGCCTACATAAAACGCCGCAAAGTCGGGGATGGGCCTATGGGCCATGCAGCTCTTTCAGGTGAAACCAGGGTAGTGGACAACTATTTGAGATCAACATCCCCTTACGTCGACTTGTTCGTGGAAGAGGGACTCAAGTCCACTGCCTATATACCCCTTGTTTCAAAAGGGAAACCGGTAGGGGTAATGTGCGTGTCCAGCCATACCGAATTCAAGTTTTCAGCCAATTACATGAAATTCTTGACGGCCATCGGCAACCAGATAGGTATGGCCGTGGAGAATGCAAATCTTTACGAACACGTGAAGAAGGCATATGAGGAACTCAAGGAGGCCCAGGAGCAGGTCATCAGGACGGAAAAACTGGCATCCTTGGGCAAATTGGCTGCAACCGTCGCCCATGAGATAAACAATCCACTCGCAGCGGTCTTGACCTACATCCGGCTTATGATCAAACTCATTGCCCGCGGGAGCTTCACGCAGGAAAAGCTTGCGGATATCTCCCGATATCTGGACACCATGGAATCAGAGACGGCCAGGTGTGGAGAAATCGTTAAAAATCTCTTGGCCTTTTCACGAAGGTCTGCAATCCATATTAAGAGCCACAGTATTGAGAAGATAGTTGACAAGACCCTCGAACTTATCATCCATGATTTGGAAATGAAGGGAATACAGATGCTGAAAGAGTTTGAGCCTGACTTACCTGAAGTGCGATGTGACTTCAAGCAGATTCAACAGGCCTTCCTGAATTTGATCGGCAATGCTTCTGAGGCCATGAGCGGGGGAGGTGTCTTGAGTCTGACAGTCAGGGCCCTCAAGAGTAAGGGTGTCGTGGAGGTAATGTTTTCAGACACAGGGGTCGGCATTTCAGATTCAGATCAGATGAATATCTTTGAGCCGTTCTTCACCACAAAGGAAGAAGGCAAGGGGGTAGGCCTTGGTCTTTCAGTCGTATACGGTATTGTAGCCAGACACAACGGATCGGTGGACGTGAAAAGCGAGATTGGAAAAGGAAGTTCGTTCAAGGTCCGCCTTCCAATCGCCTGAACGGCCCTGCCTCATTCATAAGGGCAACTTCTCTTGGATTCTCGACACCATAAGAATCCTTAAAAGTGAATCTCATAAGTGCTGACGGGCAACATAATAGGAATTATATTTGATCTGAATCGGCCAGACACGGGCGATGGCCAACAGATAACAATTGATTACAAGAATTCGCTACGGAAGGAGACGTAACATGACCAAAAGGCCTCGAATTCTCGTTGTGGATGACGAACCAGCCATGCGAGAAAGCCTCAAAGACTGGCTGTTGGAAGAGGGCTATGAAGTCGGCCTTGCGGAAAATGGTGAGGACGCCATTGCAATGTCCCTTCAAAAAACCTGGGAAGTCATTTTGCTGGATCTCAAAATGCCAGGCATCGATGGTCTCGAGACACTGAAGCGACTCAAGAAAGAGGAAATCAATGTGGAGGCCGAAATAATCATGATGACGGCATATGCCACCATAGATACTGCTGTCGAAGCCATGAAGGAAGGCGCCTTCGACTACCTGGTTAAGCCCTTTGATCCTGACGAAATAGACATGCAGATTAAGAAGATACTTGCACACAGGGAACTCGTCCTGGAAAATATCCTGCTGCGCCAGAAGTTGGATGAGAAGTCGGATTATGATGAGATTATAGGACAGACTGATGCTATGCAGGAAATATTTGAACTGATTTCTCGCGTGGCACCGACTGATTCCACAGTGCTCATCACAGGTGATAGTGGCACAGGGAAAGAACTGGTTGCCCAGGCCATCCATGGGAACAGCAGGCGTTGCTATATGCCTATCATCGCGGTTAGCTGTGGTGCATTACCCGATTCTCTCTTGGAAAGCGAACTTTTTGGCTACGAAAAGGGTGCCTTTACAGGTGCGGAACATACCAAAAAGGGGCGATTTGAAATGGCCGACAAAGGCACCCTATTTCTGGACGAGATCGGAGACATAAGTCTGAAAACTCAGGTTGATCTACTAAGGGTCTTGCAGGAAAAAAAGATCAGACGCCTCGGCGGTCACGAGGAAATAGAAGTGGATGTCCGTGTACTCGCAGCAACCAATCGTGACTTGAAGAAGGCCATTGAAGAAAACCGGTTTCGTGAAGACCTATATTATCGTTTGAATGTAATATCAATACATTTACCGCCTTTACGAGAACGCAAGGATGACATCCCTCTGCTGGCTGATCGATTTGTCCAGCGATTTTCCGCAAAAATGAATAAAGAAGGTATCAAAATAGCTCCTTCAGCGCTGACTCTGTTGACAAATTATAACTGGCCCGGAAATGTAAGGGAATTGGAAAATGTCATTGAAAGGGCACTTGTAATAGGACATGGGAAGAGAATTGAGCCAGCCGATTTGCCGTTTGCTAGAAAGGAGCTGCCCTATGAATCCTTCCCAAGATCCCTTAAGATGATGGAAAAAGTGCATATCGAGAGAGTTCTCAGCGAAAACAATTGGAATATCAGCAAGTCTGCCCACGAATTGGATATTGACCGACAGACTCTATACAACAAAATACAAAAGTATAATATCACAAGGAACTAAAACCACTGTCGTGCCATGCACTATGAATATCTTACCAGTCACTCGGTATTCCAGCATACTCGAAGGGCCGGCTGTCTTTATGACCTTAATAAGATGAAATAACGGTGAACCGGTATTGCTTTGCCCGAATTCGTCACTATCTGCCCTATCGGTCCTGTTAAGGAAAGGATCATAGAGGAAATTGCAGCGTCTATCTCCAGCTCATTAGGTCTGGATTGCTCGGTTAGCCGGGAGATAAAAATCCCTGAGTCTGCCTTTAGTAAGACACGTACCCAGTATAATTCGAAGCTGATCTTGAAGCACCTTTTTAAAGGATTCAACCCCTCCGTCTTTAGAGTATTAGGTGTTACCGAAGTGGACCTGTATGTTCCTATCCTGAAATATGTATTTGGATTGGCGCAGATAAATGGTCCATGCTCCCTGATCTCCCTGTACCGGCTCCGCCCCCAGATTTACGATCAGCCTCCTGACTTGGAAATCCTGCTCGAACGAGCGGAAAAGACCGCTCTGCACGAATTGGGGCACACCCTTGGCCTCATTCACTGTAGAGACAGAAGTTGCATCATGTTCTCTTCCACAAAGATCAAAGACACGGACTCAAAACAACGGGCTTTCTGTCCCACTTGTCATGCGCTTTTTAGATGGTACCTGGAGAAAATGAAACGGATCTAAGAAGAAACCTCCTCAGTTCCCTGATCGCCCAAATTTTCGGCACCCTGTCTATTTTTTAGTCAATTCATGGATTGCTTGATTAATCAATAGGTTAAACGTAAATCATATTTTCTGGCTCACGCCTGTCGATATTTTAGGCAATCCAGTATGGCTGCCTATATGTGCCTCTTATTATCTCCTTATATTTTTTTGCATATAAAATCAACTATTTAAAAAGTAAAATGGCATTTCATATACCATTGGCATCGACCTTGCTCCGTCTACGGTTAAAAGGATAAAATCGAGAAATGAAATCTTCAGATAGAGGAGGTCATAATAGATGGGAGCTACAAAAAAGAAAGAATCAATGAAAATCGTTCCACCCGGGAAAAAGAAATGTGTATGGATGGAGGCCGGTGTCGTTTCCTATAAGCTTTGTGACAATAACTATGACTGTCCTACATGCTTATATGACCAGGCGATGCAGGTCAAGGTTTCCCGACAAAAGGAGGCTACAGTGGCCGCACCAGTTGAGGCGCTACCTGATCAATTCACATCGACTTGGGTTGAAAGGATGATGCAGCTCCCGGCCTCCCGTCGAAAATGTCGATATATGATTACAGGTGAGGTGAACCGCAAGATATGCCCCAACGCTTACGAATGCGGCGGTTGCTCTTTTGATCAGATGATGCAGCAGCGCATTCAGGTAGAAGTGCTCCCTGTGCGCGCCCGGAGTCATGAAGCAGGATTTGAATTAGCTGAAGATGTCTATTATCACGAAGGCCACACCTGGGCCAGACCTGAATATGGCGGCCGCGTCAGGGTGGGCCTGGACGATTTCGCCGGAAAACTCCTGGGCAGGCTTGGAGAAATTGAACTCCCAAACATTGGCCATGAAGTAAAACAAGGTGAAGTGGCCTTTAAAGCCAGACGTAACGGTGAAACGGCCCAGGTCCTCTCCCCGGTTGACGGCATTGTGGCCCGGATTAACAATCAACTGTTAGACCACCCCGCCCTGCTCAAAGAGTCACCGTATGAAAAGGCATGGTTATGCGTTATTGAACCGTCAAAGCTTCGCAAAAACCTTAAGGGACTTTATTACGGCGAAGAGGCACATAAATTCATTTATGACGAAAGTGAGCGTCTTTTTTCCATGGCGAATGAGGATTTGAGGGTTGCGGCAGATGGAGGCGTTTCTGTAGATGATATCTTTCAAGAACTGGAAGGAAAAAACTGGAAGGAGTTTATAAAGTCCTTTCTCAGGACATGACCATTGACAGATCAGATCTAGATCCAGCCCAAATGCCTTTCTTTTACGAACCTCCCGTTGCCCATCGGCACGGGAGGCATTTTCGCTATGGTTCAGCCCCCGACTGTTTCACCCTCGTCCAACTTATCTGAGAGATAGCTGAAAAGGTCTACGACCTTGAGATCAAGCTCCACGTTGCTCTGGGCGCACGTCAGATGAATCTGACATTTGGGGCAGGCCGTGATAACGGTGTTTGCCCCTGCCTTAATTGCCTCCCGGAGCCTTTCCACCTGCATTGCCTTAGAACAGGCAGAGCACTCCATCCAGGCGCTGGTACCGCAACAAAGGGCATTTTCCCTGTTTCGCTCCATTTCCACCAGATGGCTGTCGGGGATGAGCTGCAAAAGCTGTCGAGGCAGATCGTAATTGCCTGTCAATCGCCCCAATCTGCAAGGATCCTGGTAAGTAATGGCGCCGTTGGATGACGGCCGAAAAGATAACCCAGCGCCTGACAGCTCACGCGTGAGGAACTCTGTCATGTGGAGCACTTCAAAGGGAAGTTCTCCCACGTATTCCGGATAGTGGTGTTTGAAGGTGTAGTACCCTTCCGGGCAACTAAACAGCACCGTCTTGGCCTTGGAGGCCTTGATCACTTCAAGGTTCCACCTGGCAAGTTCACGGAACTTGACCTCATCTCCGCTCCAAAGGGCATCGTGGCCGCAGCAGCGCTCATCATTGCTGACGACGGGCTCTATCCCCATCTTGTTAAGTAAGGTGAGAACACTTCGAGCCGAGTCAAGGGGGTTCAGCTCCAGGTAACGGAAAGTCACGTCAAAATAGGGGAGACAGCCCACAAAGTAAAAAAAATCACC
>JAXHTA010000740.1:0-1590 GCA_034190285.1 Thermodesulfobacteriota bacterium
GGCCTTTTCGCCGGTGGCATACATGAGGAAGTAAACGGGATTCAGCATTCCAAGCTTGAGAGGCAGCTGCTCATGTTTCTTGATATTATTATGGGCATATTCCTCTGATCCTTTTCCAATTTGTTCTGCCGCCCAATGGGTTCCATTGGCCAAAATATCGCCAATCCCTTCTCGCCGGACAATTCTGTCAAGCAGCCAGTAAAACCTCCCCTCACTATCGGACGGCATTCCAGACATATCTTCATCGGTCAGAATACCGGCCTCATAAAGCTCAAGGGCAAACGCCATGACTTGCGGGGTAGAGAAGCCGTCCACCCCATACTCCGTGGCGAGTTGAGCGATTCTGAACCCAAAATCAAGGTCTGAATAGGCCGCCATTGTGTAGGTAAGTTTCGAGAAGCATTTCATCATATAAGTTGAAATTCCAGGAACGGAAATCAATGCCCCGCACTTCATCGGGCAATTATAGCAACTCAGCAACCGAGTCCGCACGTTTTCCTGCGTTTCTTTCCACTTCTCTTCGACTTCTTTGTTCCAGAAATCTCTCCTGCGGGTGCGGGAATTGCCCCACATGAAGTTCTCGGTGTGCCATTTTTCATCATGGAGCTTCATCTCCTGCGGTGACCCAAGCCCGGCCAAGATGGCCATTACCCCAGGAATGGGGTTTTCTTCCCGGAACTTAATATATTCCAGCACCTCTGTGCAGAGTTCCATGAATTCAACCGGCCGGGCAATATTGACGTCCTTTGTTCCACGAACAGCTATCGCCTTTATCCCTTTGTCTCCCATAACCGCGCCTAGTCCTAAGCGGCTGGCACTGGACCTGCCATGTTCGATGGACGCAAAGTAGACCCTGTTTTCACCGGCAAGGCCGATAGCAGCCACCTGGGCCTTCGGCTCTTCCAACTCTGCCTTAATGAGTTCTGACGTTTCAACGGCGCCCTTACCCTTCAAATGGGAGGCATCCCGTATTTCCACTTTGTCATTGTTTATCCACAAGTAAACCAGATCGGGGGACTTACCGCGAAAAATTACTTTGTCATAACCGGCATGCTTCAGTTCCGGAGACCAAAACCCACCCATCATTGAATATCCCATCAATAGAGTCTGAGGAGAAATGGTGGAAATAATGGTGCGATTTGCTCCTGGAGCGGGCGTGCCGCATAGAAGGCCCGTACTAAAAATCAGGGGGTTATCGGGAGAGAACGGCTCAATTTCAGGGGAGACCTGGTCCCACAGAAGTCTGGCATTAGCGCCTAACCCCCCCAAATAGAATTTGACTAATCCCGGATCGGTTTCTACCCTCTCAATGCTACCACGGGATAGATCAATTTCTAAATTGAAACCTGTTTCTGCGTATCTCATTTTTCCTCCTTACAGAACGCCCGGGTCTGTGCTATGGGCATTAATCAACCATGGGCCCACGCACTCAACCCAAAACAACACTCACCTGCTACGCAAAGGTGAAATAACTTGATTTGTATTATCGAATTTATACCATGATTTCAGGAGCTAACAAGAATCATGGCATGTGATACTGAGTCGGAAGACTACAATAAGTGACAAAGTTTAGTGTCCCTAAAATTGCAG
>JAXHTA010000741.1:0-1587 GCA_034190285.1 Thermodesulfobacteriota bacterium
CCTGATAGGGATTTTCCTGGGGGGGCTGGCCCTCAATCTCACCCCGTGCGTCTACCCCCTCATCCCCATCACCGTTTCCTATTTCGGGGGGATGAGCCACAAGTCACTCGGTCGATCTCTGGTCCACGGGCTCTTATATATTTCCGGACTCGCCTTTACAAATTCCCTCTTGGGCCTAACGGCCGGTCTTTCGGGCGGTATGCTGGGATCGGCCCTCCAGAACCCCATTGTTCTCATTCTTGTGGCAGGAATTCTGGTTGCCCTGGCCTTGAGCTTTTTCGGCCTCTGGGAGCTGCGCCTCCCAACAGGCCTGACTAAATTGGCTTCAAAGAACTTCGGCGGATACTTGGGGACGTGCTTCATGGGCCTGACCCTTGGTATAGTGGCTGCGCCATGTCTGGGTCCCTTTATCCTGGGGCTCTTGACCTATGTAGGACAGAAAGGCGATCCATTCTTTGGGTTCATGTGTTTCTTCGTGCTAAGCATCGGCTTAGGCCTTCCCCTCATGATATTGGCCGTTTTTTCCGGTTATCTGGAAAGACTGCCCATGTCAGGGGCCTGGATGGTATGGGTCAGAAAGATCTTGGGGTGGGTCCTAGTCGGGATGGCAGGCTATCTGCTGCTACCTTTGGTGTCAAACCCCGTCTTAAGATCAGCGCTTCTTTCATCCATTCTGGTCGCCGGGGGCCTGCACCTTGGGTGGCTGGAGGGTCGCAGCGCCTTGGGGAGCGTATTTCCAAAGATAAAAAAGGCGGTTGGCATCATCCTGGTCGCCACTGGCGTTGCGTTCATGCTGGTTCCATTCAGAAGCGGGGTGGCCATTCACTGGATCCCATATGATCAGGCCCTACTTCTGGAGGCTGGTAACAAAGCTAAACCGGTGATTCTGGACTTTTATGCGGACTGGTGCGGGCCCTGCAAGGCATTGGAAAAAAAGGTATTCAGGGACCCTGATGTAGTAGAGCTGAGCCGGCGTTTTGTGAGCCTGCGGGTGGACCTGACAAAACGGCATCCACGTCAAAATGAACTCCTTGGGCTTTATCAAGTCCGAGGAGTCCCAACGATTATTTTTATCAACGGCCAAGGCGCGGAGGAGAGGACTTTGAGGGTAGAGTCTTACATAAGCCGGGAGGAATTATTGCATAGGATGCAACGATTACTACCTTGATGGGATGTAATACGACAATCGAAGGGTGGTTTAGTTGAGAGAAACGGGGGGCACGCCATGACACTTATGGAATTTTCAATTATTCCTCTTGATAAAGGAGCAAGTTTTAGCCCGTACGTTGCCAGGGTCCTGGCTATTGTGGATGAAAGCGGCCTTGACTACCGACTGAATCCAATGGGCACGGTGGTCGAAGGCGAGTGGGACGACCTTCTGGCCTTGCTTTCAAGATGCTTCCGCTCACTTGAAAAGGACTCCGACCGAATTAGCCTCCAGGTGAAGTATGATTATCGAAAAGGCGTCTCAGGGGCGCTCAAGGGCAAGATTCGGAGCGTGGAGGAAAGGGCGGGACGCTCGTTTAAGACATGATGGTCGGAACACCATTATTTGGATGGATCAACGCGGGACAGCATGTCTTGCGC
>JAXHTA010000742.1:0-1584 GCA_034190285.1 Thermodesulfobacteriota bacterium
CCAATGACATAACAGGGACGTAGTCCGGCAAAAAATAGTCTCTGTCATCATGGACAAGGCAAAGCATCAATTTGAATTTGTCACGGTTGAGATGAGATAGGAGAGTACTGGTGAAACGCTCCGCGCCGCCACCACTTAGAGAATTGCTCACAATTAGTAATCGTAGCTGTTTATCATTCAATCCGGGTTCTCCCCTCTTTCAATCTCTGGTATCTCAAATCTGTCTCTCAGAAAACCATTCACTGCCCAACGACTGCGCAATTTAAGGGCAAAAGTGATAAATTATGACCTAGGAGCGTCCTTTCTGCAACAGGGAACTCAACAGATCAAGCCAGGTTTGGGCAATACTCTCTACACCAAACTGAGGGGAAAAGGATGCCATGCGTGCATAAGCATTTTCACCCATTATTTTCAGGGAGTTCGGATTTCCAAGGGCCTGGAGTATGGCATCAGACATTCCCCTGGTGTCGCCGTGAGCTACAATCCGGCCTTCTTTGCCATCCCTCACGAGCCAGGGTAGGTCACCTACATCAGTGACAAAGACGGGAAGACCATAGGACATCGCCTCCAGTACGACCATGGGAAGGCCTTCGGCGTTGGAAGTAAGAATCAAGGCCCTGCTGCTACAGTACACATTCTTCAGACCTTTCTGATCCTTCCAACCCAGGAAATTCACAGAGGCATCAAGTCTGCTTTGTTTCAGAAAAGATCCCAGTTTTGATCTGAAGGCTCCCCTGCCGACTATGGCGACCCTCAGTCCCGGCTGGCCTTTTTTTACCTCCGTAAGGACCTCCATCATCCAAGGATAGTCCTTTTCTTTTACAAAATCTCCCACGGCCACAAGATCGTATTGGCTATCTAATGACATGGGAACAACGGCCTTGGCAGGCAGGACATAGGGGTTTTGAAGGATATATATTCTCTCCTTGTAACCGATATCTCGAAGCCTTTCAGAAGATATAGGACCACGGACCGCGCAGGCATCGGCTGAAAGCAAAGCGGGTCTCAAGAGCCTTCTTTTGTAGACCCAATCGACTTGGGTAATGACAATCTGTATTACCGGCTTCCTCCAGATCTTTCCGCACAAATAAGCCATCAGCCCATGATAGCTCTGGTGGCAACCGATGAAAAGGTCCCACCGTCTGCCCTGAATCAAAAGAAAAAAAAACCTAAAGAGGTCTCCGGCAATTGGGGACTCTTGCGCCCATCGAGGAATAGGAACCCAATGGATTTTATCCCCACGATATGGCCGGCGCCGATACAGATGGATCTCTTCCACTTCATCCAATGCCTGTAAGGGAAGTAGTTTCTGCGCCAATTTCTTGTCGGATAACCCACTCACAAAGGCCACTCTCAATTCGCATACTCCAATAAAATCGTGCCGCACAGACATCTTCCGAATGCTGCATTGCAGAATTCAGGTCAATCATTGTCGAAAGAACTGTCTCAGCCACATTTCCAGGTTTATCCACTTCCAGATTTCTTTCCCACAATTCCTCTTGTGCTCAACATGAGCGAGAAACATCTTCTCAACATCTTTCCATTTCCAGTAAGGCCTGTTTTTGAAACCGACCGAGTATATAA
>JAXHTA010000743.1:0-1580 GCA_034190285.1 Thermodesulfobacteriota bacterium
TCCGGATTCTATCTGTCTTACGTCCCTGGGGCACTGCTGAGGGCATCTTCCGCATGTGGTACAACGCCATATATCTTCGCTTTCAATCTCAGTTAAACCGAACGTAGCCTCTCGGACTATCTTACGCATACTGAAGTCTCTGACCTGATTCCACGGGCACACAACATCGCACAGCCCGCATTGAAAGCATAATTTGAAGGCCTCTCCACCGTTCTCTTTTATGGCGTCTACGATCTCTTTAAAATCGGCTACAGTCTCCACTGTTTCTCTCGATCCTCTTATTTCGCTTGAATGATTTAATGTCTGTCCGGAAATGGCGCCTTTTCATGGACCGACACGCTTTATTCCTTTTTGGACATTGACATTCGGGCAACAGTCTCCATTATCTTATCCAATCCATATGTGTCTGCCAATGATTCCAGTCCTATCTCCAGGTCCTCCAGTCTCTCTTCTTCTTCTCCTTCTTCTTCCCTTTCTTCGTAAACCAGAGCATCAGCCAAGCACCACTGAACACACATCGGTTCTGATAGCGGCGGATCGCTTTCACACATATCGCATTTTAAAGGAAGGCCGGAATCGGGTTCTTTGAAAAGGTCCCTGGATGGGCAGGATGCCCTGCAAAAGGCGCACTCCCCATATTCCTTCCCGTCAATCGTGTATTTATCTCTCCCCATACATTCCGCCTCGGTATACTCACCTGCGTATACCGGGACATATATGTCTTTTAGTGGATCAAAAAGCACCCTAATACGGGACCTTGCCGGATTATTGCTACTGTCTTTTGGGGTAGCATGAAAGGCGGAGCAGACTACCTCACAGGCCCGGCAACCATTGCATTGATCAACGTCAACTTTTATTGTCTTGACTATCTTCTTTTCTTTCTCACCCATGACGGTTACCACCTCTTAAGTCTGTTTCTTCTCTGTTTCCGGCGAAATCTCCTTGGACGGAGTCTCTTCATCAGCTGTCAATATACCCCTCTTAAAGAAGTCTTCGCTTACATAGTCCAGACCCAATTCATGTAGAGTCTCTTTTGTAGGAATACCATCACTATTCCATCCCTTAAATCTGTAATATGTATCCAGGAGTTCCTTTTCAAGGTCGGGAAATCTCTTCTTCCAATGATCCTCAGGTGGCTTCTCATCGGCCCTCCGTAGGCCTCTCCTTATGTTAACGGCCCTAACTAGGTTTCGGTTCCGCCTGGCTATCTGAGTTAGACCGGCCTCATCCACGTCAATCCCGGTCGCTGACGAGATAATGTCAGGGTAATTGTGTATATGATAGGGCGGTTTCAGGGGAAATGATGACAGACCCGCGCATATCCCGAGGGAATCATCAATGTAGTGCATCATCTCTTGCCAGTCCACAATTTCACAGGACATTTTGGCGTTTGGATAATATGGATTTGAATTTTCACCGCGAAATTCCCAGTCTATAAGGTATTGTTTGAACTTTTCATCAGGGACCTGGATCCAGTCTTTAACGAAATTCTCTCTCTCTTCCATCGTGGCAAAAGGCGCCTGGGGGAACTGCCCTTCAATCTGGGTAATGTTGGCCTTTTCGCCGGTGGCATACATGAG
>JAXHTA010000744.1:0-1572 GCA_034190285.1 Thermodesulfobacteriota bacterium
CTGGAGAATGGAACCGAAAGGGCTACCTTGAACAATATGATCAAATAGACACCATCGGCTATTTGACTCACACATGGCTCAAGTTCGTGAAGTTCGGCCACCAGAGAGTAACTGAGGTGGCAAGCCTGTGGATAAGGGAAGGCCGCCTGGGAAGAGATGAAGCCGTAAGGGTGGTCAATGAGGAAGATTACAAGCTCGACCCCAGAATGTTGACGGATTTCCTTGAATTCACGGATATTGAAGTGGAAACTTTTTGGACGGCAGTAGATAAATTTGCAAACACGGATATCGTTGAAAAGAGGGGTAATGTGTGGAAACTCAAGGAGCCATGCCATTGATATGTAAAGCCTATACAAGGAGAAACACGTGACCGGTATAGAAACAGCTGTCGAAGTGAATACTTCGATTGACCACAATTTCCATCTGATTGCGAACAAGAAGATAGAACTATGGGAATCAACGCGTTCGCAACAGTACCGGGAATACAGACGCAAGTGGGAGGAGTACCCAAAAAACCATTTCGTTGCCCCTTTTCCGATTCATCTGGACATCGAGGCCACTAATGCGTGCAACCTGAAATGCGTGATGTGTCCACGGCCAGAAATGGTTGAATCAGGTACATTCTGGAAAATACAAATGTTTGATTTAGACACATATAAGCGCATTATCCAAGAGGGCGTGGAATACGGCCTCTGCTCCGTCAAGTATAACTTCATGGGCGAGCCGACGTTGAATCCGAACCTAATACAGATGATTGAATATGCCAAGCAAGCAGGTGTTATTGATGTCATGTTTAACACCAATGCTACACTTCTTGATGAGAATCTGTCACGTCAACTGATAATCTCCGGGCTGGACAAGCTTTTCTTCTCCTTTGATTCACCCTACAGGGACCGATATAACGCGATCCGTGTTGGCGCAGATTTCGACAGAGTATTGCACAATATAATACGATTCATGGTGATCCGCGATGAAATGGGATCAATTACACCCTTTACCAGGGCTTCAATGGTACTTATGAAGGAAAACGAGGAGGACTGGACGGCCTTTCGAGAATTACTTGAGCCAATCGTTGATGCGGTTGCTTCTGTCGATTATCTCGATCAGGGTGGGCTGAATAATCCGGAGCGGACCGTAGTTCCACTGGGAGCAAGAAAGGGGAGATTTTGCTGTCCTCAACTCTGGCAGCGTATGGTAGTTCACCCAGACGGAGTAGTGACAATTTGCTGCATAGACGCTCTTAGGGTCATGAACATGGGAAACATTTTCCATGAATCAATAAGAGATATTTGGCTGAGTGATACATATGAGGAACTGCGGGATAAACACATCAATGGCAGGATAGACGACATTCCGCTTTGTGCTGGTTGCGCTCTTGCGAAGTACTAGGCCGTGCCAAAGCCCATCCTTTATGCCTGGGGATAGTCTCAAATGAAGCTGACGTTTGACAATATTCATCCAAAAGACGCATGCAAACAGGTAGCATATTTGATGGAAAAGGCGATAGATGCCGCCAGAAAAACACACAACAGTACTCTAATAGTAAGAGAATGCCCCATATGCAAGTATGCG
>JAXHTA010000745.1:0-1550 GCA_034190285.1 Thermodesulfobacteriota bacterium
AACTTTCACTGCACAATCCCGCTTACATCGGGACTCGTAGCTTTGCACTAGGCCTTCCTTCAGACAACGCCTCACGACGATGCCCTTGTGTTCGGCTAATACTTTTGCTAAGATGTTCAACACCTTAACAGGATTCACGTATAAGGGACTTTCACCCCATAAGTTCACGCCCATGCCGGGCGTATCGCCAGCTGATTCAACAGACAAAATCTGCTCATGACCCCTTCGGGCCCCATGCCCAGATTTCGCTGCTGATCCGCAGCCGGTTGGCCCTCAAGAATAACCTTGACAAAAAGACCTTTAATATGCACTCTTAAGTGTACACATAAGAAAGGGGAATCCTATGAAAACGATATCTTTTACAGATTTTCGGAAAAGGGCTTCGGGCTTTATAGCCGAGGTTGAACATGGGGAGACGCTTATCCTTTTGCGTCGAGGGAAGCCCGTTGCGGAAGTAATCCCGTTTACGGACAGATCCCAACGGGAACCCTCTTGGAAAAAACCGGGAATTCGCTTGAAAATACAGGGAAGTGATCTTTCATCTGCGATTTTGGAAGATCGCGAGGCATTGATATGAAACTTGTTGTTGATTCGTCCGCGTTTGCCAAAAGGTATGTACAAGAAGAAGGCAGTGAGGATATTGATCTATTCCTGGAACGTGCCTCAGATTTGGCTCTTTGTATCATTTTGGTACCTGAAATAATCTCTGGGCTTAACCGGCGTTTGAGAGAAGGATATCTATCCAAGAGAGACTATCTCAAGGCAAAAAGGCAATTGTTGGAAGATGTCCATGATGCGACTGTGATTCAGCTAACTCCTTCTGTAATTTCCCATTCAGTGAAATTGCTGGAGCACTATGTTATACGTGCAATGGATGCTTTTCACGTTGCTTGTGCATTGGAATGGCCGGCAGATCTTTTTGTAACCTCCGATAAGAGACAGTTAATTGCTGCAAGAAATGCAGGACTTTTGACTGAATTTATAGGCCAACCAGCAAATTGACCTGAGAGCCGCTAAATAGCGGTTGCTGATGTTCTGTGCTTTTTAATCAAAATTCCCTTCACTTTTGGTCCTCAGCTATAAAATGGGCACATGGGGGACGGTCATAGAATAGAAGAAAAGGGGACAGGCAAATTATTGTTGAGATGTCATTTTTGATATGAAACGCATGTGCGCATGGGGTCAAGTCCGCTCGTGACTCTTAGTTTATAGGATGTTATATGAAAATACTGAAAATAGGGGACGGTCATAGGAAAATAGGTAATTCGACATGGTAGGATAAGACATGGTAAGGAATATCCATGCCAAGATTAGCCCAATTAGACGCCGCCGGTGCCCCATTCCGGGAATTTCGCATATAGGTCTCCTCGCGAGTGAGACAGATCTCCCCGGATAAGAACGTAAACTTTCGCTGCACAACCGCAGCATTTACCCTATCTCCTGAACCCTGGGCTTCGTTATGTCGCACTAACCCACCCGGCGACTGGGCTTATATGCCGTTTCTGTTCGTCGGCTCATAGCTTTGCACTCGGACTTCCTTCAGACAACGC
>JAXHTA010000746.1:0-1546 GCA_034190285.1 Thermodesulfobacteriota bacterium
CCAAAAACGGCCCTTTTCCGCAATCGCTGGCTCAATCTGCGGCGCTGATGGTGGATCGTACCACCTGTATGCCTCACAACCTCTCAAGAACTCAGGATATATTCGCTTATCTAAGGGACATGTGGACATCTTTTGAAGACGCCGAGCATTGATCTGCTGTAGTCAGAGGGAAAGGAAGAACCCTGTGTTGAAAAAGGGAATGAATGACCGAGCCTCGCTAAAGACAGCTGGATTGTTCATGGGTATGAGCCACTCCAAGGCCAAGGACTTGAAGGGCGGTTGGGGATAGGAAAAACGAAAAGGCCGGCTTCAGTTTTGAGGGTAGTCAGGTGTTTTCAGCTCTTTCTCAATCAATGACCTTATACCTTTAAGGGATTTGTTCTGTAACAGTCTTCCGTTGACAAAAAATGCGGGGGTTCCCCTAACGCCCGCTTTCCGCCCATCCTGGACGTCCTGCTCAACCCTTTTTTCTATCACTGGGTCCTTCATCCTTCTATCAAATTCTTCACGGTTCAGGCCCAGTTCGTCTGCAATATCAAGTATCCTTCCATCACTGAGCTGTTTGAAGTTTTCGAATAGCAGGTCGTGGAACTCCCAGAACATACCCTCAGCGTGGGCGGCAAGGGCGGCCATGGCGGCCTTTTTGGCGTACTTGTGTCTTTTGAGGGGGAAGTTCTTGAAGACGACCCTGACTTTTCCTGGGTACAAGTCAAGTGGCTCCTCATATAAGGGAAGCTGCCTCCAGCAGGACCCGCACTGATAATCGCTGAAAACGATGATGGTCACCGGCGCATCTTCCGCACCCAAAGAGGGTGACCCAGAGATATTGATTCGCTTGACAAAATCAAGGGCCAGGACCTGGATCGTGCTGTTCTTTCTGCTCTTTAGAAGAATAAGGTTTTCCCTCGGCCCGACCTCGACCTGGTCCACATATTTTCCGATTTTGACTTCACCCTCTAAATCGCCGTCTGATGAATAAATAACGATGCTCCCCTTGTCCGTGAGTATAAAAATCCATTTACCGTTGTTTGAAACCGCTACATCAACGGGAGGGGAGTCCAGCTTCAGTGTACGATAAATGTTCCATTCGACGTCTGCAGGGCTCTGTGCCGAACAGACAGGAATGGACAACAATGCCAACAGGATAATGGTTTTCTTAAACTTCACAAAAAGAATCTCTTTCAAGGGTATATAGAATCAGCTGCCTGCAATCTTTGAGATCAGTCCTTCATTTCCACCCAGCTTTTTCTGCCGGTCTTATAATTGGATATAGGTAGATTTTCCTGGGGAATTTCAACAATTGCGCCTGTGCTTGTCTGAACAAACGCCTTGGTTCCCTCGGCTTCGCCCACATGGAGGTTAGGCGTCGTGGCAAGGCCTCGACCAAGTTCTACTGACTCAATGACATTGCCATCCTCATCCACGCCGTCCGTAATGGTCTCGGTGTTGTAATCTGTAAATACCGCTTCAAAATGTGAGGTGCCGGTCTGAAAATGAAGACCATAAAGATACCCCAGGCCCTCGGAGAGACAGGCATCAGCAAAAG
>JAXHTA010000747.1:0-1541 GCA_034190285.1 Thermodesulfobacteriota bacterium
AACCAGTACAGGTGAATACTTCAAAACCTCTCTTTCGAGGATATAAAGGTATTGAGACAGCGGTATCCCACTGATACCAAAGCGATAGACCTGTAGGTGGTCCGAGCCTGCAACTATTTCCAACTGTTCAGCAAGGCTTTGATTAAAATCAACCTGGAGAGCCTCAACAAATGAATCTCCGATAATGGCAATACGGGTCTTTCCCAAGGGTTTATCCGTGATGTACCGATCATACTTTGAATTCCACCCTTGGTTGTTGATCTTAAATCGAGCTGTGATCTCATCCCTCACCCTGTATACACCTTGTTGATCCGGCTTATACTTCAACATTCCATCAACAAATTCAATCTCAGGCATATCGGGCGCAATAAGGATAAATCGGAAAACAATGAATTCCAGCGTTAATATCAAAAGAAAGATGCTGATAAAAGTAAGGAATATGTTTAATAAAAGGCCGCGAATCTTGCGCATGCTTTACTCTTGGTATAGCGCCGTTGCCTGGCTATATGGCTTACTGCCCGGTTTTCCTCAGAATAAGCATAATAGAGTGATGATGCCAAGGGGCAAGAAGAAAGCGGATTATCCTGTTATTCTGAGAGTCAAATCTCTTATGCGGGAACATATATTGTTGATCAAGCAACTTAAATCCATGGTTTTCCCATTTTCTCCTGACTGCCTTGTGATCAAGCGCGTATTGATAGAACTCAGCATCTACGGGAATATTCTTATCATAAAGTCCGCATGCCCCTTTAAATTTTCGTATAAAATTCATGTATGGAAAAGAGATATAGGCAATTCCCCTTGCCTTCAGGACTCGTTTGCTCTCTAATAGAATATCATCATAACCCCTCTGGAAATGCTCTATGACCCCTATTGACCAGTAGGCATCAAATGAATCATCCTTGAAAGGTAAATCAGTTAAATCCCCAGCGCACAAAACCAATTCTGGAGCTAAGTCCTTTATAGATTTAAGAGTATCACAGGCAAAGTCAATCCCGGTTACACGGCGACCACAATGATGCATTGGGTAAAGAAAAGCGCATGATCCGCAGCCCGCCTCAAGAATCTTGTCTCCTATAGTATTATATCGAAAAAGGGATTTTATTAGGAACCGGTTCTCTTTTCTTAATTCGTCCTTTAATTCAGATTTCTTCCAGTGTCCTTCCCAGTAGCCCCTGTTTGCATTTTTCAGAAAATATTGGAGCTGCCCGCTTTTATAAATTCTATGCATTCGTTTTCGCTAAATGCTCTTTATGCTTAATTACAAGGATTGATCTCTGTGTTCTCTTTATAGATAAAACTCCAGATATTCCATGTGTTAGACCATGTTTAAGAAGCTGTTTCATCATTGAGAATCGAATACCCATAACAGTTTCAATCAGATATTTTTTCTCGATTATAGCTCTATATTCTTCTAAGGATGCGCCAAAACAATCAGCTTCGCCAGTACAGCTTTCACCGTGAAAAATAGACCACTCAATAAAACATCTTCCTGATGGTTTAACGCACCTCATCCATTGATCAAGGCAATAGCTGGGATT
>JAXHTA010000748.1:0-1529 GCA_034190285.1 Thermodesulfobacteriota bacterium
TTCCCGAGCGCCCCATACCCGCCTTCGGCTATGTAGTCATAGATATCTGCGGGATCAATATGCCCGCATCTTGCCATAATCACCCGTATCTCCTGATTGAATCGGGGAAAGTCCATGACGTGCGGGACAATTTCATTTTCCTCCATAGCACCCAGCACGTGCTCAAACAAGGGGTCCCCTTCTTCCAGAAAAGACCTGACAAGCATTCGTGCCTTACCGGGAGTTACCTGGTGGTAGAAAATCGGTGGGAATCCGGATCCGGGATGGTCTATGATTACGACGGGCTCCGCGTAGCAATGGCCGATGCACCCGACTGAACGGACCCTGGCCTCAAGGCCCCTCTCAGCGAGAGTTTCTTCAAATGCCTTTTTTGTCTCAGCTGCCCCCGAGGCAATGCCGCAGGTTGCCATGCCGATGGAAATTTTCGGAACGGGAGCCCCCTTCAATTCATTACGACGTCTTACAGCCTCTTCATAGATACCTTTGTATATTTCATTCACACGTTCACTGTCGTTCGGATTCATCTCTTGACTTTTCTCTTTCTTCGCGTTCCTTTTCTATCTGGAAGCCGAGTATGAGGCCTTCTACCTTGCTGGGAGCTACGTGTCCATGCACTGTCTCATCAACAATGGCCACCGGGGCCAGGGCGCAACATCCAACACAGGCGAGCCTTTCAATGCTGAATTCTCTGTCCGCCGTAGTTTGCCCGTCACAAATACCGAGTTTTCGCTCAAAATTTTCGAGGACAATGTCACCACCCCTGACGTGGCAGGCCGTTCCGAGACATACCTTTATCTGATGTTTGCCAGGCGGATGAAAACGGAACTGATTATAAAATGTTGCAACGCCATAAACCTCACACATGTTGATATCGAGGTGTTTTGCCACCAGGTTTACTGCCTCCGGGGCGATATATTTGTGCCTCTCCTGGATCATCTGGAGTATGGGGATAAGATGCCCCCGCTCTCTGCCAAATAGCGCAAGACTGGATTGAATATCATCCAGCATCGCCTTGTCTTCGTTCTCAATAGCCATAGGGGTCAGACCTACACATTTGACAAATACATTCTTGTTTCTATCGTTTTGATTATTTCTCTAAGTTCCTTGTTCTTTCCTACCTTTATGGCAAGTCGCCGACTCGCCTGGACTACTCCTGACTCTCCTACACCAAATCGCTGTCCAATCTCGACCAGCTTCATTCCGCTGAACCTGTGACAAAAATGCAATTTGATCTGTCGCGCCAATTTTTCGTCTGACTGCAACACGGAATCAACCACCTTTTCAATGCGATCCAGCCCCGGCCTGGTTGAAAGGCCTCTTAGAGCCGGCAGATCTCTTTCCGGTTGTCTAGCCTGCAAAAACTTCTCTTTGATCTCCGCTACGAATTCCTCGCTTCCCAGAATAACCGGGTGTGAAGGTCCGGCCAACGGGTTGTCACAATGCCCACCCATAACTGAGCGGACAAAATCACGATACACCCTCATCGCAGTTGATGTCTTCTCGCCAAAATAGCTGAGAATGAAATCTCT
>JAXHTA010000749.1:0-1521 GCA_034190285.1 Thermodesulfobacteriota bacterium
CCAAGGCGGTGTCAAACCAAGGGCCATTTGAAAAAGCTCTACGTCTCTCATAATGAAAACCGATTTATCATTCTTGCTGTAGGTAAATCAAGGCTTACCCACTCAAAACAGCGAGGAACCTGATGGCTTTTGCTTTAGTGTTAAGTCCTTCTACTGCTCCATTATCAATCGGGATCTTGAAATAGTTTAGGATATCATTCTGGTGCCTTCCGACCATCCAGGCGAAACCCCTTATTGGTTTTAGTCTTGAATGGGTCGCCCACCAAAACCATTGATCGAGATACTTCTTCGCCCATGCTGGATAGGCGTAATCCCAAAACTTACGGAAGGCTTCTTTTAGTAGGTAAGCCCGATTTATCTGGAGTTTGAATTTTTCAAGTTGGCTGAGTCTGACCCTCTGTTTATCTATAAGATTCCATGGGTTTTTTAGCCAGATGTATCGACTTTTCTTAAGGAGTTCCGGATTCTCTGATTTGAGCTTTTGAGCCTCCTCTTTTCGGACCGTATCCACGGCGTCCAAAAGGTGACGAACAATATGGAATTTGGCGAAGACGAGGAGGGCATTCGGGAGGCGCTTTTTGATAGTATCGATATAGAAAGCCCACATATCACAACAAACGGCTTCAGTACGTCCACAACGCTCTTGGCCCAGATAATCAAAGAACGCTTCTAATGTTTCTGATGTTCGATCCTCTCCTGACCATAGGAGTCTTTTTTCTATGAGGTCATATACTTGCGTATGATACACATGCCCTCTTTTACGGGAGATCTCATCGATACGGATGTAAATAAGGCTGCCGAGATCTCGGTTTGCCAGTCCATAGTCGACAACATTCTTAACGGCTTTACGGACAATGTTCCAATGGAAACCAAAGAGCTGACCAACTACCTTCCAAGCCACCATTTTGGACCAGTTAGCCAATACCCCACTCAGAGGCAGAGACAGTGGGCTTTTTCCTTGAGTCCAAGGTATCTCTTCCACCCTGACGCCACAGGTACTGCATTCGACCCTTCTTGGCGAATAAACCAGAGTGACCGCGATACCCCAAAGAGGCACATGCTTCCAGTGTCTTTCCCTCAAAGTGTCATACCCAGGACCTGCCCTAGCACAAAACGAACAAACGACCTTACATCTCCTATCGGGAACCAGGTAAACCACCGTTTCACCGCATTCTTCTATAACTTTTGTGACGCAATGTGCCTTGAGTCCCAAGGTCTTTCGGACTATACTTTCAACGCGCATGAATCTTATCCTCCTTTCCTATCGGATCTTCACCAACAGGAACTATTGGATTTGATTCATGCTTCCAAGTTTTAAATAAACTCTCTACCCACAAATTCGTATGAGGAGCCGACAATATTGATGATGTTAACGCCAAATAAGACATTCTACTGAAGAAGGGAGGAGATATTATGCAACCCCTCCAACGGCGCTTGGCAGCGTCGGCAGGCGCTTTATGTCTTTCGTGAACAGCTTCAGTGCACATTTCCAATCCTACCGTCATGATGTTTCTGATAAAG
>JAXHTA010000075.1:0-11423 GCA_034190285.1 Thermodesulfobacteriota bacterium
GGTGACCTCCTGGATATAAGGTTTTTTGTGTTGTAGTAGTTCATTATAACCTTTATCCATGGGGTTCCGCAAGCCCTTTACTACTTATTTTGTCGGGTTTTTATGCAACTATAGGGTTAATTATGAGCTGCTCAAGCTAATGAAAGAGGCAGGTTGCTGGGAGATCGAGTACGGGATTGAAAGCGGTGATCCTCGCATCCTCAAATTAATGCAAAAGGGGGTCAATCTAAAGAAGGCCAGGGAAGTAATCAAGATGACTCATGACCTTGGCATTGAGGCACGGGGAAACTTTATATTCGGAAACGTCGGAGAAAACAAAGAAAGCCTGGAGCGGACAATTCAATTCATCGTCTCTACAGATTTGGATTACGTGCAGCAATCTTTTCTGACACCGTATCCGGGTTCAGAGGTGTATAAGATCGCGCATGATTACGGTGAATTTGACGCCGATTTCAGAAAAATGTCAAACCTGACTATTAATTTCGTTCCTCACGGGCTGAGCAGGGAAGAGTTGCAGCGATATTCAAGGAGGCTTTTTCTCAAATTCTATCTCAGACCGCGTGTAATTCTTCGGATATTGAAATCCATTAATAGTCTTGAAGGCATAAGAAGGCTTCTTGCATCCCTAAACGTGTTCTTGAGACATGTCCTGAAACTCCATGGGACCCGATCGTGAGAATCCTTTTTTTATACCCTCCCCAGACAGATGCGGTTAAGAGCTATCTCTCCCATTTAGAAAATGAGGAGGGCATAGGATTTAAGCCGCCCCTTGGGATACTCTACGTTGCGACCCGTATTATGAAAACCACCGGTCATGAGGTGAAGGTGGTGGATTGTCATGTCCACCAATACACCTATGACCAGGTTATTGATATTGTTGATCAATACAGGCCTGATGTCGTAGGAATTACGGCGTGGACCGATTTCTGGTATTCTGCCAGCCGTCTCGCATCCACGATAAAGGCCAAATTCCCGGAGATTTTCATCGTGATCGGGGGGCCCCATGTATTATGTTTTCCCCGGGAGACGCTGGAATACCCCGGGGTAGATGCCGTTGTTGCGGGGGATGGTGAGGTCCCTATGACACGGATCCTTGAATGCCTTGAGTCCGGACAAATGGAGAACAATATCCCGGGAGTCCATTTCAGGCAGTTCGGTGTTCATGATAATACCTTTTATTATGAAAAAGACCTGGACACCATGCCCATACCTGACCGTACACTCCTTCCCGTTAGTCTCTATTCCTCCGTTCTTGGGAGCGGACGGTTAATCTCTACGATGATTACCAGCCGGGGATGCCCGTATTCTTGTGTTTTCTGTAAGATTCACTCCCAGAGACCTGTCAGTCATTCTGCGGAAAGGGTCCTGGATGAGTTTGATAGGATTCACAGCCTCGGGATAAGAGAGGTAGAAATCTATGATGATACCTTTACGTGGTCTCATAAGCGGGTTGTGGAGATTTGCAGGGGCCTGATCGCAAGGAATTATAACATAAAATGGGCAATACGGGACCGGGTCAGCAATGTGAATGAGGAAACCCTGATATGGATGAAAAAAGCAGGGTGTACAAGAATTCACTATGGGATTGAAAGCGGTTCTAACGAAGTCCTCAAAAGGGTCAAAAAGCGCATTACCGTCGAAGAGGCAGAAGCGGCGGTAAAGCTTGCACGCAGGGTTGGATTTCAGGTCCTCACCTTTTTTATGATAGGTCTGCCGGGAGAGACAACCCGGGAAATTAACCAGACCATAGATTTCTCTCGCAAGCTGGATTCGGACTACTGCCAGTATTCCATAACCATTCCTTATCCCGGAACCGAGATGTACCTTCTGGGACTGGAATCCGGAGTCTATCCGACAGATTTCTGGCGGGAATTTGTCCGCAAGCCGGTCCCTGATTTTGTGATACCGTTTTCCCACTTCAGTGAGATAACAATTGAAGAAATGATCAGATTACGTAATAAAGCGATATTCAAATACTATTGTCGACCCAAAACCATCTTAGGAGAGATCAGGCATTTGAGTTCGATTAGAGAGCTTAGGAGAAAGTCCGAAATGGCTGTTTCTCTAATGAAGAGCGTTCTTTGCAGGTGAGTGATTGGGTTTGATTGCCGACAACGGAGGCAAGGGTGGGGTTCACGGAGGAGGGTTTGGGTGATACCCTACTTAGTGCCCGAACGAAGACTGGTCTTTTCGCCCAAATCTGCGTCAGGCTCAAATTTTAATCCTCGAAATACTCAATGTATTCCTGGGGTTAAAATCTTCGCCTTTCTTGATCCGAACGAAAAATCCTAGTTTTCGTTCAGACACTACTTATCGAGGAGAAAGAATATGTTCATATCAGTTGTCTCGCCATTTTTTGACGAAAGTCTGATCCTGGAAAAGTCTGTAGAGCTGATGGTTGCGAATTTATCAAAGCTTAGATATGAATGGGAACTCATAATTGTGAATGATGGGAGCCGAGACAATTCTCTGGAAATCGCCCGGAGTCTGGCGGAGAGATACAAAAACAATCTTCGCTTGATCAGCTATCCCGTTAATCAGGGAAGAGGATACGCCCTAAAACAGGGAATTGACACTGCTGAAGGAGACATAATTATAACAACCGAGGTCGATTCATCCTGGGGGGACACTATTGTCCAGGACCTTGTGGCGGTATGGGACAACGAGCCTCAAGTAGATATTGTCGTGGCTTCACCTCATATGCCGGGCGGCGGATATAAGAATGTCCCACGCAAGAGGGTCCTGCTAAGCAGCTGGGGAAATGTATTCATTCGTTTTCTTGTCTCAAAGAAGATAACAATGTTCACCGGGATGACACGAGCATACAAGGCGGAGGTGATTAAGAATCTTCCGGTAACGGAAAAGGGGAAAGAATTTCATCTTGAGGTTGTACTGAAGGCTATCTCATTCGGTTACAGGATCGCCGAGATTCCGTGCATCCTTGAATGGAAAGACCACAAACTGAGTGATAAGGCGAAGAAAACAGAAAAGAGACAATCCTCTTCGAATATCAACAAACTTATTTCAACACACATATTATTCGGCATCCTTGCCAGACCGGTACGATATCTCTGGGCTGCCAGCCTGAGTTTTGCTGCTGTCGGGATGCTGTTTCTGATTTGGGCAATTGTGCATTTGCTTATTGGGCAGGTGGCGATATTCCTGGCCCTGACGTCCGCTTTGTTATTGATTATTTCGATCCTGTGTTTTATTTTTGGCGTGCTTTCAACTCAAAACAGCATCGTTCAAAAAGAATTGTGGAGGATTCAGCAGGATATTTGCGTTTTGAGTCGAAAAATGCTTAGAGAATAACTGGAATCCGGTAACAACCGGTTAGTCTGTTGCATTAGGAGATGTCCTATTATTTCAATGGCCGCTGGCGGACCACAAGTCACGGATGAAAGAGAAGAGAAAGACAGGGTTTTTGTTGACTGCGTTTGTTCTTGCCTTTTTAATTACGCTTGTTCTTTCTGAAAGTATGCTTCGAATAGCGGGGTATTCTCCATGGAAAAAACTAAAAATATTTCCGGCCAATACACCAATAATGCATCAGTACGACCACAAGCTTGGGTGGAAAAACAAACCCGGCAAGTATAAAGTCCCTCCGTTTTCCGAGAACGGAAAGGAGGCTTGTGTGACACTTCTGCAGGGCGGTAATAGAGACTGTGGGTACGAGGGTGAAAGTGGAAAGGCTGATCAGGTAGTTATAGTCGGCGGATCATATACTGTAGGCTGGGGGCTTTCAGACGACGAAACCTTTGCCTGGCTCTTGCAGAGAAGGATACCATCAATTGAAGTGTTGAATTATGGGACAGCAGGGTACGGAACTTATCAGTCTCTCTTGACACTTGAGGCGGTTCTAAAAAAGATATCACGACCAAGAGTTGTATTATACGGCTTTATGCTGCATCATAAAGACCGGAATGTTGCTTCTTTTGATTGGCTTGAATTGCTTCGGAAGATCTCTAGAGCGGGGATAATTGATGTACCGTATTGCACATTAGAAAAAGGCCTTTTAACCAAGCATGAACCGGAAGGATTTATCTCTTTACCGTTAAGCGACCGTCTTGCATTAGTTGCATTCGTAGAGAAGACTTGGATGAGACACAAGACAAGAAGAAGAGTTGAGTGTAAGAACGAGGTAACGAAGCGTCTGTTAATTGAAATGAATCAGGTGGCAAAGAATTATGGCGCAAGGTTTTTAGTAAGCATTTTTCAGAGCGAAAAATCTTGTAAGAAAGAACTGATGGAGTTTATGGGTCAGAATGATATCATATATATTGATAATGATTTTGAGATGACAGAGGAATTCGTGATACAGGGGGACGGACACCCGAATGCCAGGATGAATGCGAAGTGGATTGATGGGATTGAAGTAAGTGCTAGGAGATACCTGAAAGACGATTGAAGGTCCATTTCAAAATAAGTTGGCATTTTGGCCCTCTAAACAGATGTATGCCGGTTGATGACCCGTAGGGGGTCTCTTTTTATTTGAAATCTGATAGGCCACGAAACAGAGCGCAGGACAGCCCCATTTAAATGGTGGGCCCTGGTCCTCAGGACCAGGTTTTTCTAGTTTTTGAATAATGGCTGGGAAGAACCCTAAGGTCAAAGCCGTTATCCCTGCTGCGGGGTACGGTTCCAGACTGCACCCTTTTACTTTGGCCGTGCCCAAAGAGCTGCTTCCGGTGAGACGAAAGCCGATGATTCAAATGGCCGTTGAAGAAGCCATTGCATCAGGCATTCAGGATGTGGGTGTTATTATACGTAAAGGGAAAGAGGTCATAAGAGATTACTTCGACGTCTTGAAGACGGAATCAAGACCCTCAAATAAAGACCATAACAGTGCGGTATCACTGGCACGGGCAAAACTTCATTTCTTCTTTCAGGAAAAGCCTATAGGGCCTGGCGATGCCATCTATAAGGCGAAGGATTTTATTGGCGACTCTTGTTTTGTGATGATCATCCCGGATCAATTCGTTATTTCAAATTCCCCGGCGACGGCCCAATTGTTGGATGCTGCAAAGGAAGACATGAATGCAGTCTGGAGTAGTTTGGTAACGGTACCTCCGGAGGAATTAAGGTTTTTTACGGGTGCAAGAATGCTTAAATTGACGAATCGATCTGGGAACACATGGGAGGTTGCAGGTCTATGCAAAGAGACCGGATATTCAAATGATATGAATTCGTTAGGTTTCGGACGCACCTACTTTCCCTCTGGTCTGGTGGAATTTTTTTCTAAGGACTATATCAATCCCGTTTCTGGAGAAGTCGATCTTCTGCCTTCGTTCGAGGCCCTTATCAGGGGACATCGGAATTGTGCGGCGTTATTGGCCGGTAAGGCGTTGGACTGTGGGTCATGGGACGGATACGAGTATTTTTCAGTAGGTGACAATGGCTGCGAGAGGGACATGGGAAAGCATGTTATGTGGGAGATGAGTTGATATCCGTGAAAATGTACTGTATATCCGTTGTTATTTTAGGTTGTCAACCTTGAACCAAGTAAGATGAGCAAAACAGTCGGCATATTGCAGCCAGGCTATTTGCCTTGGCTGGGCTTTTTTGAGCAGCTTCACCGGTGCGACATATTTGTCCTGTATGATGATGTTCAGTTTGAAAAGGGTGGCTGGCGAAACCGCAACCGCATCAAGACCGCTAATGGACCGCAATGGCTTACGGTTCCGGTCTTGATGAAGGGCGAGGGCTTCCCATTGATCAAAGATGTTGCGATCAATTCGTCTGCCAATTGGATTAAAAAGCATATCAAATCCATTACTCAGAATTATTCCAATGCGCCCTTTTTCGGGCAATATTCAGATGGGCTCTTTGAAATATTGGACAGGTCACGTGACTATTTGGTTGATCTAAATCTTGAGCTGATCCATTGGCTCACAAGAGAATTGGACATTTCAACCCCAACGGTTCTATCATCTGACTTGGGGATCGCCGGTTCAAATGTTACAAGGCTGATTGACATTATCAACGATTTAGGTGGAAGCTGTTTCTATGAAGGCTCTGCTGGCAGAAATTATATTGATGTGGGTCTTTTTGAAGATGCAGGAATATCCCTTGTTTTTCAGCAGTACGACCACCCGAGATATCCTCAATTACATGGCGATTTCATGTCCCACCTTTCGATAATTGATCTTCTCTTCAACTGCGGACCGAAAAGCCTTAATATTTTATCAGGTGTCTGAACAAAAGGAGAGGAAATGAAGACGATATTGATAACCGGTGGAGCTGGGTTTATTGGATCGGCATTCACGCACTATATCTATAAGAAGTATCCGGACTATAATATTATTGTGGTAGATTGTCTTACATACGCGGGTGCGGTAGAGAATTTGCCAGTGCCGATATGGAAAGAAAACGATGGCCGATTTGCCTTCTGGTACGGCAACGTTGTGAACGGCGAGTTGATGGATACTCTGGTTTCCCAGTCTCATATGATCGTACATTTTGCCGCTGAAAGCCATGTAACCCGTTCGATATACGATAATACCCAATTCTTCCAAACGGACGTCTTGGGGACACAGATGGTTGCCAATGCAGTCTGCAAATATAAAGAAAGGATAGAGAGGTTCATTCATATTTCCACTTCGGAGGTCTATGGTACGGCACTGACCGAAAAGATGAGTGAGGATCATCCTCTCAACCCGATGAGCCCTTATGCCGCGGCCAAGGCCGGCGCCGATAGACTGGTCTATTCTTACTGGGCAACATATGACATGCCAGTCTCTATTATCAGGCCTTTTAATAATTACGGCCCCAGGCAGCACCTTGAAAAAGTTGTTCCACGATTCATTACGAGCGTCATACTTGACGAGAAATTGAGGGTTCACGGAGATGGGTTGTCAGCCAGAGATTTTGTCTATGTAGAAGACAACTGTGAGGCAATTGATCTTGTGCTCCATGCTCCTGCAAGAACGGTGGTTGGTGAAGTGTTCAACGTGGGATCAGGTCAGGCTAGGACTATCCAGTCTATTTCTGAAGACATTGTGAATTTGATGTCCCCGAATGACAGATGTGTGGTACACGTGGGAGACCGGCCAGGCCAGGTGATGAGGCACACTGCCGATTGGTCAAAGATCAGGGAGGCCGTTGGCTGGAGGCCCAAAACAGATTGGGAAGAAGGGCTCAGGAGGACGATTGACTGGTACAGAAACAACCCAAAGTGGTGGGAAAAGCAGCTCTGGATGAGAGAAATACCAATTATTTCTGCCTCCGGTGACCGCGAACTTCACTAATAACTACGAGAGAGACACAGACGTGCACGAGAGATGTGAGGTATCAAATATCTGTACAAAGCCGCGAAAAATGCGGTTAGGATAGTACTTTCATGAAGGTTGAGTTTTTTCGCCACAATATTGAAGAGTCTGATATAGAAAACGTATCAAAAGTTCTGCGGTCCGTTTTTCTGACCACCGGTCCTATAACGACAGAGTTTGAGGGGAAGTTCTCGCTATACACAGGGCTAAAGCACACGGTGGGAGTTAATTCCTGCACTGCCGCTCTTCACCTTGCGTTGCTTGCCCTGGATATAGGCCCTGGTGACGAGGTGATCACTACCCCAATGACTTTTATCGCCACAGCTACCTCGATATTACACTCAGGCGCAAGGCCGGTTTTTGTTGATGTTGATGAGAATACTGGACTGCTTGACATAAACCAAGTGCATAAAGCTATAACAAGAAGGACAAAGGCCATGATGCCTGTTCATTTATATGGGAATATGGTCGATATGAAAGGTCTGCGAAGAATTGCCGATGACAATGGGTTGAAAATCATTGAGGATTGCGCACACTGTATAGAAGGGGAACGTGATGGCATTCGGCCTGGTCAATTGGGCGATGCAGCATGCTATAGTTTTTATGCTACGAAGAATCTCACATGCGGCGAAGGCGGAGCTGTGGCAACAAATGATGCGGAACTGGCTGGGAAATTGAGGCTCTTGCGGTTACACGGCATGTCCAAGGATGCTGCAACCCGGTATTCTGAGTACTATAAACACTGGGACATGGTTATGCTCGGGTGGAAGTATAATATGGACGATATCCATGCTGCATTGCTAGTGGGGCAGATTGAGCTATTGGACGGATATTGGCAAAGAAGAAACCGCATATGGCAATCATATGATGAGGCCTTTGGCAATATCGCGAATGTCAAGATTCCTGAGACGCAGGGTAAAAGTGCTAGGCACCTTTATACACTATGGGTAAGCCCCGATGAGCGGGATCAAGTTTTGCGCAAGATACAGGATAAAGAGATTGGCGTGGCCGTTAATTACAGGGCCATTCACACTCTGACCTACTTCAGTAAGGTTTTTGGCCTCAATCCGGAAGATTATCCTATTGCGAATCGTATTGGAGAAAGCACGGTTTCTCTTCCCCTTTACCCGAAACTATCTGAGCATGAAGTAAGTTATGTTATTGATTCCATACACGGTATATTGACTAGATAATTATGACATGGGCATTATTTAATGATGTTGCGCAGCGGATCCTTAGTGGCGACAAATGGGAGCAGCGAAGTAATTTGTGTCGAAGGCTTAGACAGATTGCCTTGCCCCCCGGCAGCAAAGCCATGGACTTTGGATGTGGCACAGGCCTATTTGCAAGGGTTTTTGTCGAGGAGGGATTCAAATACGTTGGTTATGATATAGATGATCGCCTGATTGCATACGCTGCCAGATTGTACCCAAGCTGCCGGTTCACCACTTCGGACGAAGTGCTGAAGAGGGAGGGCCCGTTTGATTTCATTTATGCAAATTGTTGTTTCCATCATATTAAGGATGAGTTGTTATCAATAGAATTAGAAAGGATCAAATCCCTACTGGCCGACAATGGGGTTTTCTTCGTGCTTGATATATTGAGGGTTGAAAACGATAGGTCTCCTTTGCACAGGCTCTTCATGATGTTTGAGCAAGGTGAATATGTCAGGACCATCGAAGGTTATCAAGACCTGGTTGAAAGGCACTTTTTGATAAACGGGGTGGACATTGAGCGATCCCACTTATTCAGTATCAAGCACCGCTTAAATCCTCTGTATAATGACCTTGCCGTGTTTGCCTGCTCTAAGTACTGAGAATTGACTCCGCAACTTGAATTAATCTAATACCTGCTAACAGTTTAGCAAGTGACCCCGACGCTACGCCTCAGGGTCATACATGAAAGAAACTACAAATATTTTTACAGGCTTTCAGGAGCCCTTTGAAACAAATAAGCTAGTTGAGGACCCTTAGGGCGTCTCTCTTTGCAGAGCAGCATCACAAATTCTTCCTAGCTCATGGCACGCCTTCCTGGGTAATAAACAGGGGTTTGGATTAGCCAGAACAGGGAGAAGGCCTTGAGGAGGCTGTCTTATGGGGCCGTCCAGCGCTTTGTTTCGTGGCCAACCTGCCGTTTGATAAAATGAGGATGTTTATGCGGCTTTGTCAAAAGAAACACCACGGGTCAAAGCGTCTTATTATCAAATGGCTAAATTCTCACAAAATCTGATACTAAAGACAATTCGAGGAAGGCTGGATTAACGGCCCTGGAGCACGGCTTTCGGAACAAGAGCTAAATTTTCTTGGACATTATTTTCTCACTATATTTCCACAGAAAGGAAACGGCGTTTTGAAACGGTTGTGGCATGTTTTAGGCTGGCTTGTTGGTGCGATTTCATTAGGTATTTTTCTTGTCTATTTTTTTGACTGGGAAACTACTAAGGATCTTTTCCTTAATATAAAAGTTTCTTTTGTGTGCCTTGGCGCTTCAGTTTTTTGCCTTACCATATTACTAAGAGTTGCCAAATGGGTATACATTATCAATATCAGTGAACACGTCTCTTTGAGAGATGGATACCATACCATTATGATTTCGAATATGGTCAATTTTTTGCTTCCAGTCAGGGCGGGGGAGTTTTTGAAGCTGTACTTGATTAATAAGTCAAGCGGAATTAGCTACCAAACTTCGATAACCGCAACCTTGTGGGACAGATCCACTCATATCATACTCATGATGGTATTTCTATTGCTAATGCCAGTGGCCGACTTCAAATTCTCCCAGTGGACCTCGAATTATGTTCTTGTTTTTATATTTTCCGTAATATTTGTAGTGCTTGTTTTCGTTTTTGGGACACGTTGTCTGAATATCCTTGAGGCGGTGGTAGGATCCTTTTCAGAGTTGATGAGCATCGAACGGCGGAAAGTTGATATTCTTTTGCAGAGCAGGGTTGCATCTTTTTTCAGGGAAACGCTCGATAGAATCAATATCTCTTCGTTTAAAAAGGGGGACCTTCTATTGATCGGGCTTGTGACGTGCATAATAATTTGTCTTGATGGCGTGTGCTATTATTTTGTCATCAGGGCCTTTGAAATTCATATCACCTGGCTACAGGGCATATTGGCTGCATGCCTAATGTGCCTTGCATTTATTCTTCCTACGCCTCCGGGGTTGATAGGTACTGCGGAAATGTATCCGATAATCATATTTTCCTGGGGTCTCGGCCTGCCTGAATCCGTGGTTTCATCAGCTGCCATCCTGTGGCATTTGCTGACGATAGCATTCGTTATTCTGTTAGGAATCTGTTCACTTCTTGCAATGGGGTTGACTTTTGGGTCGCTGTTTAAGAACCGCAAGATTCATACAGTGGGGAATTCAGAAAGAGGAAAGGACACCGACAGCTAAGCGTCACTTAAGGACGACGTAGATGAGGATTATGCCAAAGTACAGTAGACAATTTTGCGATTCTCTACCCAGATTTGAGCGAAGCGTTTCCTGGCTCTGCTGGGCATATAATGAGGAAGAATTGATAAAAGATTATTTGCTCAGGGCGGATGCGCTTATGAAACAAATCGTTGATGACTACGAGATAGTAATAATAGACGATTGCAGCACAGACCGAACAAACGAGATAATTAAGACTTTGATGAATGATATCCCACAGATAAGGTTGCTCCGCAACCAGGTAAATTTGAACGTAGGTTATTCTTCCCGAAAGGCCATAATGAGCGCGAGCAAAGAATACTTGTTCTGGCAGACCATTGATTGGTCATACGACATAGGTTTCTTACGTATCTTTTTGGAGCTGTTGAAATCTTATGATGTGGTTGCGGGTGTGAGGAGGGAGCCGGTTAAAGCCGCCGACAGAGCTATAAAACCAATTATAGGTCTCATTAAGCTATTCGGCATCAAACACATCACGAGACGGTCGGATACTATATCCAAGGCGATAGTTTCGATAATCAACTACTTATTGGTTCGATGCCTCTTCCGTGTGCCCATATCGGATTATCAAAATGTAGTGTTTTACCCTACCGCACTGATACAGTCCATCTTATTTGAGGCAAACAGCTCCTTTGCCAATCCGGAAGGTCTGATGAAGGCCTATTGGAAGGGAGCCTCCATTGTTGAGGTCCCTATATCTTTCCTCCCGAGACT